>JAYUAH010000596.1:0-3600 GCA_043741415.1 Betaproteobacteria bacterium | reverse complement strand
TTCGACTGCGTGAAGCGTGCCGGCACTGTCGCAAGCGGATCGCATATCGATTGGACGCCGCGTTCGCGGCGCGGCCTTTTGCCTGTCCAAACTGCGCGTATCCGTTGCTTGCCGACGCGACGGTCCTCCGGCTGCCACATGGTAGTACCGCTGCGACACGGAAGATTCTGCGGTGGCAGCGCTTTTTGGCAAAGTATGCGTACTGGTACGCTGGCGGCGCGCGAATACCGCGTGATGACGGCGGACGTTTTTTGCTTCGCGCGGGGGGCTTGAGTCACGGCGAGCGGGTTGAAAAGCGCCTCGCATTCATTGGCGTGCTGCAGCAACATGTTCATGAGCCACCGCCATTGCCGCTGTTCGGTTCGCCGCGAATCGTTACAACGCTTCCCCTGCAGCACGGGGCTATATCCGTGAGACATTCGCCACCCAGTTTCGCGCGTGAACGCTGGCCGCATTTTCATTCGAGGCGATTCTTGGCGCTATACCAGCGCTACTCGCGCTTTCACCATCGGGTTCAGCAATTAGATGGTTCGGCACAGGTCGTCACACTGTGCTGGCGCCGCAGTTGGGAAGGGGCAATAGCGCGCACCTGCCCTTCGAATCAAGCGCTGGCGGAGCCCCCCTTCGGCGTTGCGGAGTGGTGGGCTTTCGCGCCCCACGCCGATCGCAGAACACCCACTGACGTCGATCAGGCGCGCCTATCCCTGCGCTTTGAGCAAGACCTCCAAATGACTTGGGATGCCTGGGCCGATATCATCGGCCATCTCGGCCCCGATGCGCATATCGCCCTACATCCGCAACTCATACCACAGCGCGCGTGCTGGATTGCGGAACCACTCGACCTAGTGTCAGGCAACACCTCACAAAAAGTAATCGCAACAACGTCTTTGACTGTCGTAACCTGTCTTGCAGTTCAAGTGGCGTTTCAAATCGAGATGTCATCTACATGAATACCTTGGCATTTTTGGAATGCGGCAAACGTCGGAATAAAAAGTGCAGCCACTTGCGCCGCCTCCCGTTAGTGTCACAATAGCCGCTGCGGATGGCCCTGCCTGCGCGCAATGCGTTAGAAATATGTTTTTAAAATAACTCAATGAAATCAAATACTTACATAATATTAGCTGCACTTGTCATTAGCCTCTTCGCAGCCCACGCCGGCGCCCAACCATTCCCCGCACGCAGTGTGCAAATGGTGGTGCCTTATGCCGCCGGCGGCTCCATCGACATCATGTCGCGCACGGTGGCGGCTAAGCTTTCCGAGATTTGGGGACGCAATGTGGTGATCGACAACCGGCCCGGCGCCAGCGGCATGATCGGCACCGAGCAGGTCACCAAAGCCGAGCCCGACGGCTATGTGCTGCTCGGCCACACCTCGTCGTATACCGGCACGGCGGCTGTGCGCGCGAAGCTGCCGTTTGATCCGGCGCGCGCAATCATTCCGGTCGGCGGCATCGGCAAGTCGGCGATGATTTTTGTAGTGCATCCCTCGCTGCCGATAAAAACCGTGCGCGAGTTTGTGGCGTTTGCGAAAAAAAATCCGGGCAAGTTGAACTACGGCTCGTCGGGCATCGGCGGTAACAATCATTTTTCCGGCGCGCTGTTCGACATGGCCGCCGGCACGAAAATGGCTCATATCCCGTACAAAGGTATTTCACTGGCGATGACGGCAGTGGCTTCAGGCGAAGTGGAAGTGGTGATCGCCAGCGCTGCGGCGGTCAACCCGCAACTGCGCGCCGGACGCGTGCGCGCGCTGGGCATGAGTGGCGCCAAGCCCTCGCCGTTGATGCCGGGCCTGCCGGCGATTGCCGAATCCGGTGTGCCGGGCTACACCTACGAGCTGTGGTGGGGCATATTCGCGCCGGCGGGCATGGCGGCCGAGCGGCTTAACTTCATCAACGCCTCGATCAATAAAGCGCTGGTGAGTCCGGAACTGAAAAAATTTCTGGACAACGAAAGTGCCGAAGCGTGGATTGCCACCGCGCAGCAATTGGCCAACCTGCTGCCCACTGAGATAGAACGCTACCGCAAAGTGGCGCAGCAAGCGGGCATACCGCCGCAGTAATCCACCTTTTACAAGCAGGGAGCCAACATGAAAAATGGTTTGCGTATGGTGTGCTGTGTTCTGGGTTTGATGGCGGGCGGCGTAGTCAGTGCCGCCGAGAATCTGCCGCCGGGCGTCACGCTCACCAATCTCGAAAACGTGAAGTGGGTGAAAACCATCAGCGGCCGCGAGCAAGCCTACATCATGGGGCACCCGAGCAAGCCGGGGCCGTATCTGTATCTCGTCAAATGGAAGCCCAACGACAAAGCGCTCGCGCACTGGCATCCGGAAGATCGCTTTGGCGTGGTGCTGCAGGGCGTGCATTACATCGGCTACGGCGATAAATTCGACGAAGCGAAGCTGCACGAACACAAGGCCGGCACCTTTTTTAACGAGCCGTCGAAAACGGCGCATTTCGGCATGACCAAGAGCGAAGGCGCTATACTTTATTTTTATGGCACGGGGCCGACTGGCAGCACCGCGCTGGAAAAACTCATCGCTGGCGACCGCAAGTAATTTATCATTACGTGACTAAAAAGGAACAACATGGACCAAGCAAATGTAACGCTGCCGCCCGGCGTGGAACTCAAGCATCTGTCGGAAATGAAATGGGAACCCTCCAAATCGGGCCGCGACCAATGTTATCTGGTGAGCCACCCCAGCAAGCCCGGCCCGTACGTGATCGCCGTGAAGTGGCCGCCGCACAGCAAAGCGTTGGCGCACAAGCATCCGGATTTTCGCTGCGCCATGGTGCTCGAAGGCGTGCACTACATCGGCTACGGCGAAAAATACGATGAAACCAAACTGCATCGCCACACCGCCGGCACCTGGTTCACCGAGCCTGCGAATCAGGGGCACTTCGGGTTGACCAAAGAAGAAGGCACCATACTTTATTTTTACGGCATGGGGCCGAGCGCGTTCGAGCCGCTGGAAGCGCTGGCATGAATCTACAGCGCTTGATGGGCAGCACCGCTTTACTCGCTACCTTAATGCTTACCGGCTGCGCCAGCACGCAAAGCAGCGGCCCTATCACCATCGAGCGCCAGGGCAGCTTTTTTGTCGGCGGCCGCACGGTGCAGGCGGCTGGCACTTACGATCCGACAAAATCGACCGTAGGTACCAACGAAGGCCAAACCTTCTGGGTCGATCAGATGTATGTGCAGTATCAAGTGCCGGTCAACGCGCGCAAGCTACCGCTGATATTCGTGCACGGCGGCAGCGGCACCGGGCGCGTGTGGGAAACCACACCCGACGGGCGCGAAGGTTATCAAAGCCTATTCCTGCGGCGTGGCTTTCCGGTGTACATCGTTGATTTTCCGCGGCGCGGGCGCGCGGGATATCCGAGTTTCAACGGCACTTTCGGCACCCTCGACAACAAGCAGCAAATCGTGCAAAACCGCACTGGACAGGCCGGGCGGCAATATGCTTGGTCACGCTGGCGTCTGGGGCCCAAGTACCCTGAAGTGTTCCCGGTGCAGCAGTTTCCGATGAACGCGGTGGATTCGTTCCTGCAGCACTTGGTGCCCACCGTTTCGGATAATTCAGAAATCATCAGCGGT
>JAYUAH010000595.1:0-3610 GCA_043741415.1 Betaproteobacteria bacterium | reverse complement strand
GCGAACGCGATGTTTACTACAATTTTTTTCCGCTGTTTCACAACACAGCGCAAGCGATGATCACGCTACCCGTGCTGCTCACCGGCTGCAAAATGGTGTTGATCGACCGCTTCAGCGTCAGCCGCTTCTGGCCCGACGTACGTGCGCACGGCTGCACGGTGTTTTATTACATCGGCGAAATTCTGCGCATTCTGTTGAAATCCTTTGAAGCCTCCGAAGGCAAAGGCACAACGTTGCGCATCGGCTGGGGCATCGGCGCGTCGGCGCTGGATTTCTCGACATTCCAAACGCATCATGGCGTAAAGCTGCGTTCCGGTTATGGTTCGACCGAAGCCAATGTGCCGGTGTTTCTGCCGCGCGATAACGTGGATGCATCGAATGTCGGCCGCGTAATCGACGGCTTTGAGTTGCGCATCGCCGATGAACACAATGATCCGTTGCCGGCTGGACAAACCGGTGAAATTCTGGTGCGCTCCAGTGAGCCTTGCTCCATCTTGCTGGGCTACGATGGCGATACAAAAGCCACGGTCGAAGCGTGGAAAGACCTGTGGTTTCACACCGGCGACGCCGGCTACCTGGATGCCGCCGGCAATCTGCATTTTGTCGGGCGCGTGAAAGACGCCATCCGCGTGCGCGGCGAAAATGTCTCCGCCTTCGAGATCGAAGAAGTCATCGCCCAGGTCGAAGGCGTGCTCGAAGTCGCCGCCGTTGCGGTGCCTTGCGATCTAGGCGGTGACGAAATCAAAATCGTAGTAGTGTCGCGCCCCGGCACAAAACTCGATGTGCAGGCATTGCTCGCTCACGCGCAACAGCATTTACCCAAGTTTGCCGTGCCGCGCTATGTGGAGTTTGTCGAAGCTCTGCCCAAAACCGAAACCAACAAAGTCCGGAAAAATGTTTTGCGCGAAATGCCATTTGGCCCCGCCACCTGGGATCGGCTCGCGCAGCAGCAACAACAGCAATAACAATAGTCACTGTCAAAGAATACCAAGGAAACACCATGTTTGATTTGAAAGGCAAAACCGCATTCGTCACCGGCGCCAGCCGCGGCATCGGCCGCAGCGTCGCCGTCTCGCTCGCCGAGGCCGGCGCCGATGTTGCGCTGATCGGCCGCGACACTGCCGCACTCGAAGAAACCCTCGCCGGCGTCAAGGCACACGGGCGCCGCGCGCTGGCGCTCAAAACCGATGTCACCAGTGCCGACAGCATCGGCGCCGCCGTTGCACAAACGGTGAATGAATTCGGCAAGATCGATACGCTGGTGTGCAATGCTGGCGTGCAGCGACTCAAACCTTTCCTGGATATGAAACAGGACGATTGGCGCAGCCTGATCTCCACCAATCTCGAAGGCGCGATCATCACCATGCAAGCGGTCGGCAAAGGCATGGTCGAGCAAAAAAGCGGCTCCATTATCACCATGTCGTCGATCTACAGTTTCGTCGGCGCGCCGTGGAATTCGATTTACTGCATGACCAAGGGCGGCCTCGCACAGTTGAGCAAAGCGCTCGCCGTCGAGTGGGCGCGCTACAACGTACGTGTGAACGCGATCTGCCCCGGCTGGATCGAAACCGATCTCACCAAACCGTATATGCAGGATCAGAAAACGGTGGACGCGGGCTTGAGACAAATTCCGCTGCGTCGCTTCGGCAAACCCGAAGACATAGGCCCGATGGCGGTTTATCTCGCGTCGGATGAAGCGTCGTTTGTGACCGGGCAGTCATATGTGATTGATGGCGGGCAAATTGCACATTAGAAAAGAATAAAATCTAAATTCATTACCGCAAAGACGCGAAAGCGCAAAGACTACGCAAAGAACCCAGAATATTTTCGATTTTCTTTGCGGCCCTTCTTTGCGTCTTTGCGCCTTTGCGATGAGAACTGTTCTTGTTTTTTCTGGAATTCACATGACTGAAATTCCCCAACGCAAAAAACGCATCATCGAGCTCGACGATGCACTCACCAAAGTCAAAGATGGCATGACCATAGCCATCGGCGGCTTTATCAACTCGAGTCACCCGATGCTGGTGGTGCGCGGCCTCATCAAACGCGGCGTGAAGAATCTTACGGTTGTCGGCCCCGCCTCCTCCGGCCTCGAAATCGATTTACTCATCGCCGCCGGCGTGGCCAAAAAGGTGGTCGCGCCCTATGTCGGCGGTGAAGTGCTGGCGCCCATCGGCCCGGCGTTTCGCGCGGCGGCGGAGCGCGGCAAAGTCGAAGTGTTTGAACTCGACGAAGCCATGTACTACTGCGCGCTGCGCGCGGCGGCGCAGCGCGTGCCGTTCAACCCGTGGCGTTCGGGCGTGGGCACCTCGTTCCCGCAAATGAATCCGGCAATCAAGGAATTCAAAGATCCGTTGAATGGCGAAACCCTGCTGGCGATTCCGGCGGTGAATATCGATATCGCATTTTTGCACGCAGCAACATCCGACGCGTACGGCAATGTGCAATACATCGGCCACGGCTACGGCGACCGTGCGATTTACGCAGCGGCTGACGAAACTTATGTGCAGGTCGAGCAAGTGGTCTCCAACGAGCAGATACGTGCCGATCCACTGAAAACCGCGATCCCAGGCGCGGACGGCATCATCCGCGCCAAGTTTGGTGCGCATCCGTATTCGAGCCCCGGCCACTACATCGAAGATAAAGAACACATCAAGCAGTATGTGAAAGCCGCCACCGCGTGGGCCAAGTCGGATGATTTCGCGCCGCTCAAGGCTTATCTAGATGAATTCGTCACCGGCCCGGCGGATCACGCCGAGTATCTGGAACGCGTCGGCATGCGGCGCCTGCTATCGTTGAACGAGTATTAATCGGAGACCATGATGCAACAAGCAACAACCAAAGAAATCATGGCCACCGTGCTCGCGCGTGATCTCGTCGACGGCGAATGGGTGGAAGTCGGCGCCAACCTGCCGGTGCCGCGCGCCGGCGTGCTGCTCGCGCACCTGCTGTGGGGCGCGAACATGACAGTGATGATCGCGATGACCAAAGCCAATGTGCTGAACGAGCCGGTGATCGAAGAATTCGAACTCATCACCGACCATCGCGCCACGCGCTGGGCCGAGGCCTACTATCTACACAACGATCTGGTGGAGAATATGAAGTTCCGCAAGCGCGGCGTGTTCTTCGCTGGTGCCTTGCAAATCGATCAATACGGCAACAGCAACCTGATCGGCATCGGCAAGGATTACAAGGCGCTGAAATTTCGCGGGCCCGGCGCCATCGGCGTGTGCAACGCTACGGTGATGAACAGCCGCTTCCACCTGGTCGTCAACGCGCACGACCCGCGTATCTTTGTGCCCAAGTGTGATTTCATTTCCGCACTCGGCTGGGGCAGGGGTGGCGATGATGCACGCACCAAACTTGGATTGCCCTGCGGCGGTCCGCGTTATGTCGTCACGCCGCTGTGCGTGATGGATTTTGAAGACGGCAGTAAACGCATGCGCTTGAAATCGTTGCATCCGGGCGTGAGTGTTGATGAGGTAAAAAAGAATACTGGTTTCGAGTTGCTGATCCCCGCGAACGTGCCCATCACGGAGCCACCGACGGATGAGCAACTGAGCGTGCTGCGCAAGCGCATCGACGTACAAGGCGTGTTACGAAAATAATA
>JAYUAH010000594.1:0-3612 GCA_043741415.1 Betaproteobacteria bacterium | reverse complement strand
CGAAACCGGTGAGGCCCAGCAGATTGCCGAGCACGCGCAACACTTTCCACGCCGGCCGCGTCTCGCCCAGCGGCTGCACCACGCCTTGAAAACTTTGTACTTGCCCTTCGCTGTTGATAAAAGTGCCGGCGGTTTCGGTGAACGGCGCAATCGGCAGCAGCACCTGCGCATAATCGATGGCCTTATGCTGATACGCGGAGAGCGCAACCACCAGTTCCGCCTGTTTCATCGCCGCTATCGCCTGCCGCGGATTATGCATATCGAGTTCAGGCTCGACGCCGAGCAAGACGTAAGCCTTGAGCGGTTTTTCAACCATCTGCAATGCATTCGCGCCCGTGTTCAAGGGGCGCGCGTTGACCCCATAGCCACCAACGCTGTTGGCCGCCTCACCCAGAAAGCCGAAGCGTGCACCCGTCAATTCGGCCAGCGCTTGCGCCAACACCTGCAAGCGCGCGGCTTGTGCATGGTGCTGCGCAAAGTTACCCAGCAACACGCCGGCGTTTTTGCCTTCGATCAGGCTATTCGCGATGCGCTGCGCGGCGTCGCTAACGTTGACCCCATCCACGGCCGCGCGCGCAATTTCCGGCACCGCAACGGATTTCGTTGCAGCCGCCGCTTTCACCATCTGCGCCAACATCTCGGGCAGCGCCGTCGGCGCAACGATGGCCTTGTGCGCCACGCGCATCAACAGCTCGTCGTCGACTGAATGCAGAATACTGATTTTCAGTGATTTTTTCGCCGATTGCCGCAGGCGATTCGCAATCAGCGGATGGTCTTTGCGCAAGGTCGAGCCCACCACCAGCACACGATCCAGCAGCGACACATCGGCAATACTCATACCGAGCCACGGCGCACCGCTGAGCGCGCCATCGGCGCTGAAATCACACTGGCGCAGACGGAAATCGACGTTGTCGGAGCCTAAACCACGCACCACTTTTTGCAGTAGATGCAATTCTTCGACGGTCTGATGCGGTGTGGCCAGCGCGCCAATGGACTGCGCACCGTGAGCGGATTTGATGCGCTTCAATTCGTTGGCTACAAAATCCAGCGCCGTCTGCCAATCGACTTCTTTCCATGCGCCGTTTTGCTTCAACATCGGTCGCGCAAGACGCTGATCGGAATTCAAGGCCTCATACGAAAAGCGATCCTTGTCCGAAATCCAGCATTCGTTGATCGCCTCGTTTTCACTGGGCAACGCACGCATCACACGGTTTTGCTTGATTTGCAATGTGAGGTTCGTACCCAAACCGCAGTGCGGGCTGATCGATGGCTTGCGCGTGAGTTCCCACGTGCGAGCGCTGTAGCGGAACGGCTTGGAAGTCAGCGCGCCCACCGGGCACAAATCGATCACGTTGCCCGACAACTCTGAATCCACAGTCTTGCCGACGAAGGTAATGATCTCCGCATGCTCGCCGCGGCCGATCATGCCGAGTTCCATCACGCCGGCGATTTCCTGACCGAAGCGCACACAGCGCGTGCAGTGGATACAACGCGTCATGTCGGTTGAAATCAGGGGGCCGAGGTTCTTGTTGTTGACGACACGCTTGTCTTCTTCGTACTGGGACCCGCTGCCGCCGTAGCCCACCGCGAGATCCTGCAACTGGCACTCGCCGCCCTGATCGCAAATCGGACAATCCAGCGGGTGGTTAATCAGCAGAAACTCCATCACGCCTTTTTGCGCGGTGACGGCCTGCTCGGAATGCGTCATCACCTTCATGCCGTTGGTCACCGGTGTCGCGCACGCGGGCAAGGGCTTAGGCGCTTTTTCCACCTGCACCAGGCACATGCGGCAGTTTGCCGCTATCGACAGCTTGCGGTGATAACAAAAGTGCGGCACGTAAATGTTCGCCAGCCGCGCGGCATCCATCACCGTGCTGCCGTCGGGAACTTCAAGCTTCTGGCCGTCGATTTCAATCTCTAACATCTGTCGCTCCGCGACACACAAATCTCCCCTCTCCCCTCGGGAGAGGGGCCGGGGGTGAGGGAAGCCAGTATCCCGAAATAGTCGAAGTTACACATAAGGCGCTACCAAACACTTCTTGTGATCAATGTGATACTGGAATTCATCGCGATAGTGCTTGATGAAGGCGCGCACCGGCATCGCCGCTGCATCACCCAGCGCACAAATCGTGCGGCCCTGGATGTTATCGGCCACGCGGTTCAGTTGATCGAGGTCTTCGTTGCGGCCTTTGCCGTGCTCGATGCGATCGACCATGCGATACAGCCAACCCGTACCTTCGCGGCAAGGCGTGCACTGCCCGCAGGATTCTTCGTAATAAAAATACGACAGCCGCAGCAGCGATTTCACCATGCAGCGCGTTTCGTTCATCACAATCACCGCGCCCGAGCCGAGCATCGAGCCGGCCTTGGCGATGGAGTCGTAGTCCATGTCGGTAGCCATCATGACGTCCGCGGGCAACACCGGCATGGATGAGCCGCCGGGAATCACCGCCTTCAACTTGACGCCATCGCGCATGCCGCCCGCCATTTCGAGCAGCTTGGCAAACGGCGTGCCGAGTTTGATTTCGTAGTTGCCGGGCCGGGCCACGTCGCCGGAGATCGAAAATAGTTTGGTGCCGCCGTTGTTCGGCTTGCCCATGTTAAGAAACGCTTCACCACCGTTGACGATGATCCACGGCACCGCGGCAAAGGTCTCGGTGTTGTTGATGGTGGTCGGCTTGCCGTAGAGACCGAAACTCGCGGGGAACGGCGGCTTGAAGCGCGGCTGGCCTTTTTTGCCTTCAAGCGATTCCAGCAATCCGGTTTCCTCGCCGCAGATGTAAGCGCCGAAACCATGATGCGCGTGCAACTGAAAGCTGAACTCCGAACCGAGAATCTTGTTGCCTAGAAAACCTGCCGCGCGCGCCTCTTCAATCGCCTCTTCAAAGCGCTCGTAGACATCCCAGATTTCGCCGTGAATGTAGTTGTAACCGATGGCGATGCCCATCGCATACGCGGCAATCGCCATACCCTCGATCACGCTGTGCGGGTTGTAACGCATGATGTCACGGTCTTTGAACGTGCCCGGCTCGCCTTCGTCCGAATTGCACACCAGGTATTTCGCGCCGGGGTACTGCCGCGGCATGAAGCTCCACTTCAAACCCGCCGGGAAGCCAGCACCGCCGCGGCCGCGTAGCGCGGATTTTTTCACTTCCGCAATGACGTTTTCGGGTGTGATTTTTTCGCTGAGTATTTTGCGCAGCGCCTGATAACCGCCGCGCGACTCATAATCCTTGAGACGCCAGTTGCTGCCGTCGATGTCCTTCATGATCAGGGCATCGGGGCCGTAACTGTCTTTGGCGAACGGCACCGCAGGTAATCCAGCCGGTATTCTCGTTGGCGAGCCCATTATTTAAGCTCCTCGAGCAGCTTGTCTAGCTTGTCATTCGACATCGCACACAGCATCTGTTTGTTATTACGCAGCAGCACCGGCGCATCGCCGCACGCACCCAGGCATTCGCCTTCTTTCAGCGTAAAGCGGCCATCGGCTGTGGTCTCACCAAAGCCGATGCCGAGTTTTTGCTTGAGATACGCAGCCGTCTGCGACGCGCCCTGCAGTGCACACGGCAGATTGGTGCAAATCGTCAGCTTGTGACGTCCGACCGGTTTCAG
>JAYUAH010000593.1:0-3628 GCA_043741415.1 Betaproteobacteria bacterium | reverse complement strand
TTGGATTGGATCACGCGCGATATCGCCATCGGCGACGCGGACGACGCGCGCCGGTTTACGGTATTACAAAGCGCCGGCATCGCGAGCATTTTATCGTTGAACGGCTGGCCCAATGGTGCCGCCAACGGCCACGGCCTCACCTGGCGCTGCGTAGAACTCATCGACGGTCACGGTAACGATATCCAGCGGTTGCATGCGGCGGTTGGGCAACTGCATGAGCTGCTCGCACTGGGTAAAGTTCTTGTCCACTGCATGGAAGGCGTGAGCCGTTCGCCGCTGGTGGTGGCGAGTTACCTCGCGGACACGGCTGCGCGTCCGTTTGAAGATTGCCTGCAGGAGGTCGCGAAGCTGCGCCGCTGGGCTGCACCGCAGCCGGGCCTGATGGCGCTGCGGCAAGCGTACGAGCGGGCGTTTAATCCGCAGCAACGCATCAGTCATCTTGGCGACCACGCGGCGCAACGCGGGTGATGGTTGATTGAGCATTAGCGTGCATTTGCGCCACCGATGAGGGCCGCTGCTGCAAGCGAGCCGCTGCGCCGCTTCTTGCAGGTGGCACGCAGCGCAGGACTGCGTGTTTCCGCATCCGAAGGCATCGATGCCGCGCGTGCCGTCGATCTGGTCGGCTTTTCCAACCGCACGCTACTTAAAGACACGCTGGGGCTGGTCCTTGCGAAAACGCCGGACGAAAAAGCGTTATACGACGAGGCGTTCGAGCTTTATTTCAAGCGCAACGAGTTCGCCCGCAAAAACGATACTGAGCAAAAAGCGCCGCCACAGTTGCGTGACTCGCGCGACACACGCGAGGCCATGCCTGACCAGCCACACGAGATGGGCAGTGGTGGCGCGCCATCGCAATCGCTGTCCGACATGCTGGCGGATAACGATGAAGCTGGGCTGGGCACCTCCCGCGAAATGGCCGCGCGCGAAGCTGGCATTGAAAAAATCCGTCTGACTACCCAGAAAAATGTCTACGTACGCAATATCCTCATCCGCATGGGCTTGCGCGACACGCAGCAGGAGATCGACGCGCTGCGGGCAGCCGACACCGCGGAAAGCCTCGCGCGTGCGAAGCTGCTGGAACAACGTCTCGAAAAATTGTGGGCGTCGACGCGGGAATATGTCGAACGCAGCCTGTTGTTGTACGCGCGCGGGGCAACGGAACAACTACGCGAGCGGCTGCTCAAATCCGCGCAACTGGAGAAGCTTGATCCGAGCCAGCTTGAGCGCATGCGCACGCTGATACGACAGATTGCCAAGCGCCTCGCCACCCGCTACGCCCTCAAGCGGCGACGCGTGCAGCGCGGTCAGTTGGACGTGCGCCGTACGCTCCGACGCAACATGGGTTGGGGAGGTGTGCCGTTCATTACGGTGTGGAAACGACGGCGCATCGAGAAAGCGCGCGTGATGGTGCTGTGTGACGTGTCGGAATCGGTGGCATGGGTGGCGCAGTTTTTGCTGATGTTTCTGTATTCATTGACGGAAGTGCTGACGGATATCCGCTCGTTTGCCTACACCAGTACCGTGATGGAGGTTAGCCATATTCTAGAGCAACAGCCCATCAACCATGCCATTGAAATGATCCTGGGGGAGATGGGCTTTGGCACCTCCAACTACGGCACGGTGTTCGAGGCATTCGAAGAACGCTGGATGAAACACGTGAGCAACCGCACCATCGTGTTGATCCTCGGCGATGCACGCGGCAACGAAACCAACCCGCGCGTGGACATCGTCGCACGCCTGTCCAAACGCGCCAAGAAAATCATCTGGCTCAATCCCGAAATGCGCGGCATCTGGGGCACCGGTGACTCGGACATATACCGCTACGCGCCCTTTTGCAGCCTGGTCAAAGTATGCAGCACGCTCAACGATCTGGAACGCGTCATGACCGATCTGCTCGACGATGCCACTTGATGCGCACGCATCACACTGAACGGAGGAAAACCGTGAAACCGTTGCCTTTGTTACGCACGACGTTGCCGGCAATGGCACTGGCTGCACTGACCACCTCGGCCATCGCGCAAAAGTATGGCGGCACACTGCGCTTTCCGCTGCGCGAAAACCCGCCGTGCGATTTCGCTCGCGCTCGATCGCGGCGCATTCGTCGCCGCGCAACAGGGTGGCGGCCGGGTCGGCGGCGTGATGATGACGCACCCGTTTGGCATTTGGGGGCTGACCCCCGCACAACTCGAAACGGTGCCCGGCTTCGGCAAAAATATGAAGCAAAAATCGATGAGCAGTCCGCGACCATCGACCCGGTTAAACGGAAGCTTCTGGTGCATGCACTCGATCTCATGCTGCAACAAGAGACCGCGCGCGTGGCCGTCTATCACTCCACCAGCGCCGCGTGCTGGCAGCCGTACGTCAAAGGTTACTTGCGATCGGCGAACGGCATTTAAACCCACCATCGCATGGAAGATGTGTGGCTGGATAAGTAACAGCGGCTTAGCAAGTGCGCTAGGTCTAATATTCGTTATATGCGTAAGTATTTTATTTTATTGAACTTTTTATTTATCACGCTATTCAGTGTTTAGCACTACTCAATGCGGCGACACTTGAGTTGTTTTCTTGTTGAGCACTGACGTGTGGAGGACGCGATGACTCACGCGATGCATCTGCTTACAACCTGCACTTAGCCTCGACGTCTCGACTCCGCCTGCAGCGTCTCCCACGAATAGGGAATCTGCTCGCTGGGGCCGAATGGAATCGTAAGCTCGCTACCAGGCGGATATTCTTTGCGGTGCTGCTCGCGCTGGCGCAGCCGTTGCGCTTCGCGCGCATGGATCAGCGCCAACGGTTCGGCAATCCCGAGCGCACGCGCCGCATGCAGTGGCCAGTTGGGATTGTCCATCAACTCACGCGCGAGCGCGATGAGATCGGCGTGCCCCTCGCGCAACACAGCCTCCGCATGGCTGGCCTCGGTTATCATACCCACGGCCACCGTGGCGATGCCGGCCGCTTGCCGGATCTCGCGCGCATAGCCGACCTGATAGCCGGGCACACGGGGAATCGTCGGCATGGCGCTATCGCCGGTGATCCCGCCGGACGAACAGTCGACGACATCCACACCACGCGCTTTAAGTTCGCGCGCCAGCGCGAGCGTATCTTCGATGCCCCACTCGCCACCTGCACCTTCAACCGCCGACGTACGAAAAAACAGCGGTTTGTCCGCGGGCCACACGCGGCGCACGACGTCGACGACTTCGAGTGCAAAACGCATGCGCCGCTCGAGGCTGCCGCCGTAGCCGTCGCTGCGCGTGTTCGACAGCGGCGACAGGAATTGATGAATCAAATAACCATGCGCGCCATGAATCTCGCAAATATCATAGCCCGCATCGACCGCTCGTTGCGCGGCTAAGCGCCAGGCCGCAAGGTTGCTGCGTATGTCGTCCAGGTCCATCGCACGCGGCAGCGGGCTGCCGGGGCGCTCGGGTAACGCACTGGCCGAAACGGGCTGCCATGGCGTCAGGCCGCGGCGTGCGTCTTCTTCGGTGAGCGGTGCACGGTCTTGCAGCGGGCCGTGTGCCGAGGCACGCCGGCCGCAATGCCCGAGTTGTATGGCCGGCACGGCACCGAGCGACTTGATGAAATCGGTGATGCGGCGATAGTCGGTAACGTGGCTATCTTTATA
>JAYUAH010000592.1:0-3636 GCA_043741415.1 Betaproteobacteria bacterium | reverse complement strand
CTTTGTAACCTTTAAACTTGTCCAGTGTCTCCTGAACTAACGCAGGCTTTTTGCGTGGCGGAATAATGGGTGTGCTTCCATCGTCTAAGGCCATAGGGCGGCGGCGAAGTAGTAATTTTGGTTTTGATTCTACTTGCGCATCAAGCATGGCACGCTGAAGACTGAGCGCCTCCTCGGGTGTCGTGCAATCAATAGAAGCGTCTGCGTTTACACGATACATAAAGCCTCCTACAAGTCGAAGTCCGAATTGTAAAGACTCTACGTGCTTTATGCAAGTATATAAAGACTATAAGCCCTCTATATGACTCTAGCCGTTAATTCCAAAAGACTTTTAGGCTTTATACCAAGAACCGGCCTGTCACCTGATCATGCTATCATTCCGGGGATGTTATGTATATAATTCCGTTTTTTTTCGGCAGCGATGCACACACGAGCGGTTGACACTGCCGGTTGACACTGCCTCGGGCACGGCGTTAACGTGTGTGCCGTCATCATCAGGAGACCGCAATGAGAGCATGGTTCGCGACACTCGGCATAGTCGTGGCGGGTATAGCCCCGGCGCACGCACAAGACCCCAACGCCGTACGCGCGCTTGCCGCGACGTGCTTCACCTGCCACGGCACCGAGGGACGCAGCGTCGGCGGTGTGCCGCCTTCTCTTGCAGGGCAGAATCGGCAGGTCTTGCTGCAAGCGTTACGGGATTTCCGCGAGGGCAAACGCCCCGCGACCATTATGCAGCAGCAGGCCAAAGGTTATACCGATGCGCAGTTGGAACAAATCGCTGGTTACTTTGCCGCGCTAAAGCCCTGACACCCCGAGGAGAATTTCATGACGATTTCCAGACGTGAATTCATGCAGTGGAGTGTCGCCGCTACCGCGCTCGCGGGTTGTGCGACCACCGGTGGCGCGAGTGCCGGCCGTGTGGTGGTGATCGGTGCCGGCATCGGCGGCGGTACCGCGGCGAAATACGTAAAACTATGGGCGCCGGACATCGACGTCACCGTGGTGGAGCGCGAAGCCGGATTCGTGTCGTGTCCGATCAGCAATCTGGTGTTAGCCGGCAATACAACCCTGAGTGAAATTTCCCGCGACTACAGCGGACTCACCGCGCGCGGTGTCAAGGTCGTGCGCGACAACGCGCTGGCGATTGATGCGGTGAATAAATCGGTGCGCCTCGCGGGCGGCAGCACGCTGGCCTATGACCGGTTGATTGTTTCACCCGGTGTGGATTTTCTCTACGACACCATTCCAGGCCTCAACAATGCGGCCGCGCAAAGCCAGGTGCTGCACGCATGGAAAGCCGGGCCACAAACGCTGGCGTTACGCAAACAGTTGGAGGCGATCCCCGACGGCGGTGTATTCGTGATTCACATTCCGCTGGCACCGTACCGTTGCCCGCCGGGGCCGTATGAGCGCATTTGCCAGGTCGCGGATTACTTCAAGCGCGCCAAGCCCAAGTCAAAAATCCTTGTGCTCGACAGTAATTCGGATGTGGTGTCGAAGGCGGGTTTGTTCAAAGCGGTGTGGAACGGCCAGTACAAAGGCATGATCGATTATCAGCCGAATAGTGAAATTGCCGACGTTGATGTCAAAGGCATGACCATCAAGCTGCAATTCGACAGCGTCAAAGGTGACGTGCTCAACGTCGTGCCGCCGCAGCGTGCGGGCGACATCGCGCGCGAAGCCGGCTTGATTACCGCGAACAATCGCTGGTGCGGCGTCGACTGGCAGACCTGCGAATCGCTGGCGGTGAAGGGCATACATGTGCTGGGCGATGCCACCTTGCCGGCATCGCTGATGCCCAAGTCCGCGAGCATGGCGAATCAACACGCCAAGGTGTGCGCAGCAGCGGTGATTGCGCTGATCAAAGGGCAGCCGCTCAACCCCGAGCCGATGATGATGAACACCTGCTACAGCTTCGTCGACGCGAAGAACGTGATTCACGTGGCCTCGGTCCATCAGTACAGCGCGGTTGAAAAAACCATGGTCGCGGTTAAAGGCGCCGGCGGTTTATCCGACAAGCCGAGCGAACTCGAAGGTACTTATGCGTGGGGTTGGGCGCGCAACATCTGGGCCGATTCGCTCGCATAAGGCGCCTTCGTTATTTATCGTAAGTATTTGATTTTAAACAATATTTTTATCGATGTCGCTGGGGTGGAATCAGCCGGAACGTGACCGCGACTAATAGCGCGAACGCGACATACAGCGTAGTGAACACCCATTCCGGCGCGCTGTAAAACATCACGCGGTGCACCCAGCGCGCGATGAAATTTTTTTCCTGCTGCGCGCCGCGCAGCACGTCTTCGAGTGACGTGAGCGGACACATCACGCCGAGCAGTGCTTCGCCGGCAACGAACACCATGGCCGCCAGGTGCAACACGCGAAATCTGAAATTGCGCACCGCTGGCCAGCCCGCGGCATACCCGATCCAGATCAACGCCAGCCCGCCGATCACAAACAGCACGAACGCGAAGTGAACGATCAGGATGAGATCGGCAGCCAGCGTATGCATGAACGACGCGCCTCGTGCCAGGCCTGCTAGGGCGCCGGTGTGACGTTGGCCGAAAGCCCTTGTCCCAACGTGGCGCCGATGCACGCGCGCAGGTGGTCGGGCAACACCGGTTTTAACATGAACTCGAATTTATTGTCGCGTGCCTGATCGTTCAGATCGGGCGTGATGCTGCCGGTCACCAGGATTGCGGGAATTTCCGGATCGAGTTCCCGGCGCAAACGTTGCGCAACCTGAATGCCGTTTTCGCCGTTGCCCAAACGGTAATCCACGATCATCAGATCAGGCAGGCGTCCCGATTCGTGCACCGCGTCGAGTACATCGTCGCCGGTGGTAGAGCCGATGACCGTTGCGCCCCAACCGGTAAGCAGTACTTTCATGCCTTCAACAATGGGTTCTTCATCATCAATCACCACCACCAGTTTGCCGGCGAGATCGGTGCGTGCGGCGTGTGTGACGTTCGTCCTGGACACCTGCGGCGCCGGCAAGGTGCCCAACGGCACATCGAAACTGAACGTTGAACCCTGGCCGGTCGCCGAGTGCAGTTGTATGGTGTAGCCGAGCAACGCGCACAGGCGCTGCACGATGGACAAGCCCAAGCCCAGGCCTTTTTTGCTGGTGCGGCCCGGATTGCCGACCTGAAAAAATTCCTCGAAGATGCGCTGCTGATGTTCTTCGGGAATGCCGATGCCGGTGTCGATCACCGACACGCGTACGCGCTCATCGGTGCGCGCGAGGGTCAACTCGATGGTGCCGGCGGGCGTGTAGCGTATGGCGTTGCTGACCAAGTTGCGCAATATGCGTTCGAGCAATACCGGATCGCTGTAGATGACCGGCGCATCGGCACTGACGTTGAGTTGGACGTGCTTGGCCGCCGCTTCCACTGAAAATTCCTCGCGCAGCCGGGTCAGCAAATCCTGAATCTGGAAGCCGCCGAGCTTGGGTTTGATGGCGCCCGAATCAAGCTTTGAGATATCGAGTAATTCGTTGAACAACGATTCCAGCGCATGCACCGACGCGTTGATGCTGTTCACCGTGCCGACCACCTCGGGGTCGCGCACCTTGTCGGCGAGTGCGGAGGCGAACAAGCCCATGGCGTGCAGCGGCTGGCGCAGGTCGTGGCTGGC
>JAYUAH010000591.1:0-8459 GCA_043741415.1 Betaproteobacteria bacterium | reverse complement strand
CCTGATTCAGTTCGTAGTCTTTTTTCGACACCACTTCGCCGGCCACCGGGCGCAGTTCTTTGGGATCGATTTCGGCGCGCACTTCCGGTGTGAAGTTGTATTTCGCACGCGCGGCAGCTAACACTTTTTCTTTGTCCGCATCTTTCACTTCCGCAGGCAAAGTGGACGCGGGCTTGCCGTCGTCGAGATGTTTGGTGAGATCGGATTCGCGCAACCGCAGGCTGGCATTTTTGTCGATGGCACTTTCCAGCGGAATATCCGGTGTGATGCCCTTGGCTTGTATCGAGCGGCCGTTGGGCGTGTAGTAACGCGCGGTGGTGAGCTTGATCGCGGTGTTGTTGCCCAGCGGCAATATGGTTTGTACCGAGCCTTTGCCGAAGGTTTGCTGGCCCATGATCACAGCGCGATTGTGATCCTGCAACGCACCGGCAACGATTTCCGAAGCCGAGGCCGAGCCGCCGTTCACCAGCACCACCATCGGCAGCTTGCGGATTTCAGGCGGCAGGTCGCGCACAAAGTCTTCGCGGTTGCGGCTGCGCAAATAATGCTCGGGGCTGGCATTCAAGCGCATTTTCGAATCTTCAGCGCGGCCATCGGTGTACACCACCAGTTTGCCGGCATCGATAAACATCGCGGTCACCGCCACCGCGCTATTCAACAAGCCGCCCGGATCATTGCGCAGATCGAGAATAATACCCTGCATCGGGCCTTTGACGTGGGTTTGGATGGCCTTGGCCAGCAGCTCGCCCGTGCCTTCCTGAAACTGTGTCACACGGAAGTACGCATAGCCCGGTTCCAGCGTGGTGGCTTTGACACTTTGTATCTTGATGATCGCGCGGGTCAGTGTGAGCTCAACGGGGTTAGGTTCGCCCTTGCGCACGATGGTCAGGCGTATCGGCGTATTGGGTTTGCCGCGCATCTGTTTCACGGCGTCGTTGAGGGTCATGCCTTTCACCGCAATATCGTCGAGCTTGACGATCAGATCGCCGGCCATCACGCCCGCGCGCGAGGCCGGGGTGTCGTCGATCGGCGAAATCACTTTCACAAAGCCGTCTTCCATGCCGACTTCGATGCCCAAGCCGCCGAATTCGCCCTGCGTGCCGACCTGCATTTCGCGGAACGCTTCTTGATCGAGGTAGGCCGAGTGCGGATCGAGCCCGGTCAGCATGCCGTTGATGGCTTCGGTGATGAGTTTTTTATCTTCGACCGGCTCGACGTAATCCTGCTTCACGCGACCGAACACTTCGGTAAACGCGCGCAGTTCTTCAATCGGCAGCGGTAGCTGCACCTGCGCGCGCGACGCGTTTTCGCGTTGGGCGACGGCAGAAAAATTCAGGCTGATGGCAACGCCGATCACCACGCCCGCGACGATGAGGCCGAATTGCCCCAGTTTGTTACGCATAAACTGCTCCAGTGGATAACGTCTTACTGCCCCGGCGCTACTAGCGCCGCCCGACCCAGCTTAACGGGTCAAACGGCTTACCTTGATGCCGTAGTTCAAAGTATAAACCTGAATCCTCGCCGCCGCCGCTGTTCCCGACGGTGGCAACCGTGTCGCCGCCGTGAATTTCGTCACCAACCTGCTTTAAAAGGGTCTCGTTATAGCCATAAAGGCTCATATAGCCTTCGCCGTGGTCGACGATCATCAGGTTTCCGAATCCCCGCAGCCAGTCGGCGTAAACCACGCGCCCGGCGGCGACAGCCTTTACCGACTCGCCGGGCTTGGCCGCCAGAAACAACCCCTTCCACGTCAAGCCGCCATCACTGCGTGGACTGCCAAAGCGCCCCGCAAGTTCCCCCCGCACCGGCAATGCCAGGCGTCCGCGCAATTGCGAAAATGCCTGCGTGATAGTAGTCGGCTCCGGTAGGCGTTCATTACGTAGCTTGCGTTCAGAGCGCACGCCGGGTGGTGCCGCTTTGTCGCGCGGTGTGGGCGCGGGGCGCGCGATGACGCGCGCCAACTGTTCGATCAACGTGGTCAAGCGCGTTTCATTGCGTTGCAGAGCGCCGATTTCCTGACGTTGGCGCCGTATGTCGCGCGACAAGCGTGTCACCACCTCGGCGCGTTTGCGCTTTTCGCTCTCCAAACGCTGGCGCTGGTTGAGTTGTGCCGCGCCGATGGCGGCGAGCTCCGCGGCCTTGACGGCGGCCTCGTCGGCGAGCGACTTTAGCTTCGCAACGCTCTCACGCATGCCGCGTATGGCACCGCCTTGCGCGCGCGACACATAACTCAAATAGTGCAAATCGCGCGTGATGTCGTTCGGGTTTTCGCCGCTCAGCAACAGCCGTAACGCGTCCGGCGACTGGCCGCCCTGTTGCACATGCTGCACATGCAGCAGGCGCGCGAATTCTTTGTGCTGACCGTCCAGCGTTTCAGTGGCCTTGCGGCTTTCGCCGCGCAACGTGTCAGTGCGTTGCGACACCGCGCGCGAGGATTGGTCCAGCTCGGCCAATTCGCGATTGGCTTCGGAAATGGCGCGTTCCGATTCACGCAGCACGTCGGTCGCTTCGTTGCGCGATGCTTCCGCACCGGCGAGTTGCTTTTGCACAGCTTCGATACGTCCGCGCAGTTGCTGCAATTCCTGCTTGGCGCTATCGCTATTGTGGGCGCTGGGCGCGGCGCAAACGCCCGGCGTAGTAAATATTAAAAAACTCAATAAAATCAAATATTTATGTAGTCTCACGCGTGGGTCACACGAATGCAAGCAACGGCTTGCCGGCCATCTCACTGGGCTGCGGCAGGCCCATTATCTTGAGTAAGGTGGGCGCCACGTCTTGCAACGCACCGCCGTCGACCGCTTTGGCTTTGCGCCCGATATACAGCAGCGGCACCAGGTTCAGCGTGTGCGCGGTGTGCGCCTGATGCGACACGGTGTCGAGCATGGTTTCGGCGTTGCCATGATCAGCGGTGATCAGCACTTCGCCGTCGCTGGCCTGCATCGCTTCCACCGCGCGGCCGATGCATTCGTCGAGCGTTTCAATAGCGCGCGTGGCGGCAGCGAGGTTGCCGGTGTGGCCGACCATGTCGCCATTGGCGTAGTTGCACACGATGGCTGAGTACTGGCGGCTCGCGATGGCCGCGACCAGTTTATCGGTGACTTCGCGCGCGCTCATCTCGGGTTGCAAATCGTAGGTGGCGACTTTGGGCGAGGGCACCATCACACGGTCTTCGCCGGCATAAGGGGTCTCGACACCGCCGTTGAAAAAATAAGTGACGTGCGCGTATTTCTCGGTTTCGGCAATGCGCAGTTGCTTCAAGCCGCGCGCGGCGAGGTATTCGCCAAAACCGTTTGAGATATTTTGTGGCGGGTACGCCGCTGGAATGTGCACGAAATCTTCGCCGTAGGTGGTGAGCGTGCAGAAATAACCGAGCTTGGGCGCATGCTCACGCTTGAAGCCGCTGAAGTTCGCATCGGTCAGCGCATGGGTCATTTGCCGCGCGCGGTCGGCGCGGAAGTTCATGAACACCACCGCGTCGCCGTCGTTCATGCGCACCGGTTTGCTGCCCGGCGGCACGATGGCGGTGGCTTTGACGAATTCATCGGATTCGCCGCGCACGTCGGCCAGCACGTAAGCATCGGTGGCGCTGGCGGCCCAGTATTCGGATTTGCCTTGCGTGATTACATCGTACGCGGGCTGCATGCGCTCCCAGCGCTGATCGCGATCCATGGCGTAATAGCGCCCGCATATTGACGCGATGCGTCCCGTTTTGACGGACTCGAACTTTTTTTCTAGTGCGGTAAGCGATGGTTCGGCGCTTTTAGGCGGCGTATCGCGGCCGTCGAGAAACGCGTGCACATAAATGTTTTTGACGCCGGCTGCGGCGGCCATATCCACCAGTTCGTGAATCTGCGACTCGTGGCTGTGCACGCCGCCAGGTGATAACAATCCCAGAATGTGCAGTGCGCTTTTTTTGCCGGTTTCAATCGCTTTGAGCATCACCGGGTTTTTGCGGAACTCGCCGGTTTCGATGGCGTGCTCGATTTTGGTGTAATCCTGATACACCACGCGGCCGGCGCCGATGTTCATGTGGCCGACTTCGGAATTGCCCATTTGCCCCTGCGGCAAACCGACCCATTTTTCAGAGGCGTCGATGGCGGTATGCGCGTGCGTCTGCCACAAAAAATTCCAGTTGGGCTTGCGCGCCTGGCAAATGGCGTTGTCGGCGCATTCGTCGCGCAGGCCGAAGCCATCGAGAATGATCAGTAATACGGGCGTAATGCTCACGATAGGGTCACACTGAGTTCAGTAGGTTCATGTTTTTTAAAAGCAATTTTGTGCTGCGCCGGTGCGGTATAATTCTAAACCAATTTAGGAGTTTACCTTGGAGCAGTTTTTCGCAACGTTTTTTACCTACGTACAAAAAAGTCCGCTCAACATGGTGTTGCTCGGTTTGGCGGTGACTTCCGCCGGCATGCTGATATTTCCATTGTTCACGCGTGGCATGCGTACGGGTGCGGAGGTGGGGCCGGCCGAAGCGGTGATGTTGATTAACCGCAAAGACGCGGTGGTGCTGGATGTACGCGACGACACCGATTTCGCCGGCGGTCACATCAACAACGCGCGCCACGTACCTGAAAAGCAACTCGCCGACCGCGCCAAAGAGCTGGATAAATTTAAAAATAAACCGCTCATCGTCAGTTGCGCAAGCGGACGGCGCGCCACGACGGTTGCGGATACCCTGCGCAAGCAGGGTTTCACCGACGTGGTGGCGTTGCGCGGCGGCATCAGTGCGTGGCAGCAGGCGGGCATGCCGCTGGAAAAATAATTTCATCAACCTGAATCTGAAAAATCATGGCCAAAGTTTTAATGTATAGCACCGCGGTTTGACCGTACTGCGTATCCGCGGAGCGGCTACTGGCAAACAAAGGCGTGAAGGACATCGAAAAAGTTTATATCGATCGTGATCCTGCACGCAGAACCGAAATGATGGAAAAAACCGGCCAGCGCACCGTGCCGCAGATTTACATCGGCGACACCCACGTCGGCGGCTATGACGATCTGTCCGCGCTGGATCGCGCGGGCGGGCTCGATGCGCTGCTGGCCCAATAGCTCTCACCTTCCACGCAGACGAAAGTATTCGCAATGAGTGAACAAGCGCAGCAACCCCCATCGCCACAAGCCGCACCCGATATGACGCAGCCGATATTCAGCATCGAACGCGTGTATGTGAAGGATTTGTCGCTCGAAGTGCCCAGTGCACCGCAGATTTTTCTCAAAGCCGAAACGCCCACCATCGAAGTCAACATTCACACCGGCGCCAGCGTGGTCGAAGCGGGCGCCCTCTACGAAGTGGTGCTGACGGCGACGGTCACCGCGAAGCTCGCCGAGCGCACGGTGTTTTTGTGCGAAGTCGCGCAAGCGGGGCTCTTTCACATCCGCAATCTGCCGCCGCAGGATCTGGACGCGGTGCTGGGCATTCTGTGCCCAACCACTTTGCTGCCCTATGCACGCGAGGCCGTGGCGAGCTCGATCGCGCGCGCAGGCTTCCCGCCGGTGACGCTGCAGCACATGGATTTCAACCAGGTGTATCAGCAGGCCTTGCAACAGCGTAGTGCTGAGTCCGCGCCCGCGCCCGCGCCGTCGCAGGTGAACTAAAGTGATCGCGCGCGCCGCCGTGGCTTTGACTATTGCGCTGGCGGCGCACAGCGGATTTGCCGCGGATTTTCGCGCGGCCGCCGAAGACGCCGTGGTGTTGTTCGACGCCCCCTCGGCGCAATCGAAAAAACTTTTTATTGTCAGCCGCGGCTATCCGCTGGAAGTGGTGGTGGTGCTGCAAGGCTGGATCAAAGTGCGCGATGCCAGCGGCGCGTTAAGCTGGGTGGAGGCGGGCAAGGTGTCCACCAAGCAGCGCACTATCATGGTCAAAGCGCCCGTCGCACAAGTGCGCCAGGCCGCGGACGAAACCTCACCGGTGGTGTTTCAGGCACAGCAGAATGTGGTGATGGAGCTCACCGAGGTCACCGGCAGTTGGTTGCGCGTGCGTCATCGCGACGGCGCAACCGGCTACATTCGCGTTACGCAGGTGTGGGGCGTCTGATCCCTTTCAAATGAACATCGCCGTACTCGGTGCGGGCGCATGGGGTACCGCCATCTCGGTGCATCTCGCGGCGCGCCACCCCATCACGCTGTGGGCGCGCGATGCCGCGCAGGCAGTGGCGATGCACCACGAGCGGGTGAACCGCCGTTATCTTCCCGATATTGCGCTGCCTGCAAACCTTGCGGTTACCGCTGACTTGAATATCGCATTGCGCGATGCCGCGCTCATCCTCGCCGGCGTGACCACCGCGGGCCTGCGCGATACGCTGCGTCAACTCAAGGCCGCGGGCTGCAGCGCGCCCGTGGTATGGCTGTGCAAGGGCTTCGAGCGCGAACACGCATTGTTGCCGCATGAAGTGTGCGCCGTTGAGTTGCCGCAAGCCACCAGCGGCGTGCTGTCGGGCCCCAGTTTCGCCGAAGAAGTGGCGCGCGGCCAGCCGACGGCGTTGACGCTGGCCTCCACTGACGCGGCGTTTGCCAGTGCCACCGCGCGCGAACTGCACGGCGGTTCGTTGCGTGTTTATTCGAGCACCGACGTCATCGGCGTGGAAGTCGCCGGTGCGGTGAAAAATGTGATGGCGATTGCCACCGGCATTTGCGATGGCCTTAAACTGGGTTTGAACGCGCGCGCGGCGTTGATGACGCGCGGGCTTACGGAGATTACGCGGCTCGGCGTAGCCCTCGGCGGACACACCGAAACCTTCATGGGATTAGCGGGCGTGGGCGATTTAATACTCACCTGCACCGGCGAACTGTCGCGCAACCGTCGCGTGGGTTTGCGCCTGGCTGCGGGCATGCCGCTCGCCGACATACTCGGCGAACTGGGTCATGTTGCCGAAGGCGTGTACAGCGCACGCGAAGTTGCGCGCATCGCGCACGCGCGCGGCATCGACATGCCGATTACCGAAGCCGTGTGCCGCGTACTGGATGCGCCGTACAGTGCGGCACAAGTGGCGCGTGATTTGCTCGGTCGTGATCCGAAATCCGAGTCGTCGGTGAGCATATAAAAAACTGTTTAAAATTAAATAGTTACGTTTTATGGCGAGTTGGGGCGTAAGCGATGCGCACCCTACGCCTGCTATGCTTTGTCTTCGCCCTCCGGCTCCGCGTCAAACAGGTGCTTGAAGTAGCGCTCGGGCGCGTTGAGAAAATCGCGGGTTAGCCGATAGTTCTCGGTTGCATGGTACGAGATCGGTTGAATGCCATCGCCATCCAGATCGTAAAGCACGGCGCCGGGGTAACTCAGAATGATCGGTGAATGCGTGGCGATCAGAAATTGTGCGTGGCGGGTCGACGCAAGATCGTGAATGATTTTCAGAAACGAGAGCTGCCGCTGCGGGGATAGTGCGGCTTCCGGTTCATCCAGAATGTAGAGACCCTGCTCGAACCGATGCGCGAATAAGGCGAGGAAAGATTCGCCGTGAGACTGCGCGTGCAGCGATTTGCCGCCGTAGGCCCGCAGATTCGATACCCCATCCAGGTAGGTTGCAAAGTTGTAGAAGCTTTCCGCGCGCATGAAAAACCCTTCCACCATCTTGCGCGACCAAGACAGCCGCAACGCCTGCGCGAGTTCGGATCGATCGAGCAGTGCGCGGGAATGATCGTGACTCCCGCCCTCGGGGTGGTAGCCGCAACACTCCGCAATGGCTTCGAGCAGGGTGGACTTGCCGCTGCCGTTCTCACCGACGAAAAAGGTGACATTGACATCAAACGCAAGATCGATGCCGCGCGATAACGCCCGCACGTTGAACGGATGCCGGGACACATCAAATTTTTCGGCAAGGCTCGTCACACGGCGCAGGAACGGTGCGCCGGTGGAAGACTTGGCAATTTTTGTTTGGGAACGTTTCATGCTTCAAGTTTGCGCTGCGCGCAAAGCGCACGTACGGCTCCCGGGAAAATTAAGTGCAAGGTCTAATTCCAATTCCATTTCATCAGATCAATAATTATTCGTCGTTTTCCAAATGAAAATTGTCAGATCACTATGAGCTATTGAAATAGAAATGGAATAAGTTGGGCTTAAAAATTCAATAAAATCATACAAATACATTAAGCCCTCCGCCCCTACTCCACGCGCAACCCCACCTGCCTCACAAGCGGCGCCCACTTCACAACTTCGGCGCGTATAGCCGCGGCAAACTGCTCCGGCGTATCGGCGTAGATGTCGTAGGCTTCATTACGCAAACGCTGCTGCACGTCAGGCAGTTTCAAAATTCGCACCAGTTCGCCATTCAAGCGCTCGACAATGGCACGCGGTGTTGCTGCCGGCGCAAGCATGCCGTACCACGCACCCGCTTCAAAGCCGGGAAAGCCGGCTTCCGCCACGGTGGGCACCTCGGGCATAGCCGGCGAACGCTGCACGCTGGCCACGGCCAGCGCACGCAAGCGGCCAGCTTTCACCTGCGGCACGGATTGCGCGA
>JAYUAH010000590.1:0-8467 GCA_043741415.1 Betaproteobacteria bacterium | reverse complement strand
GTGAACGCGTGCCGGCCGCCCGATCGCACCTAGCTCCCGATCGACCGCGGCCATCACTTCCTTCTCGAACCGGGCCCGGAGCGCCGGCGTCGCCAGCTTTGCCGGATCCTTGACGACGGCGAACGCCAGCGGCACTTGTCCCTTGAGTGGATCGGCGACACCGACGACAGCGACCTCGGCAATTCCCGGATGCGCCTGCACTGCCTCCTCGATTTCGCGCGTCCCCAGCCGGTGGCCGGCGACATTGATCACATCATCGGTGCGGCCCAGCACAAAATAGTACCCGTCGGCGTCGCGTGTCGCCCAATCGAATGTCGAATATACGAACCGCTCCGGAAGAGTGGAAAAATAGGTTGAGACGAAGCGCTCGTCGTCCCCCCAGATCGTGCTCATGCATCCGGGCGGCAGCGGCGGCACAATGGTAAGCACGCCCTTTTCACCGAAGGACACCTCGGCCCCGGTCGACTCGTCAAGCAACGCTATATCGTAGCCGGTGACCGGAAACGAGGGCGAGCCGAACTTGCGCGGGGTGTCTTCGATGCCGGGCTGGGCGGACAGGATCGGCCAGCCCGTCTCGGTTTGCCAATAGTTGTCGATGATGGCGGTGCCGCCCAGCGCGTCGGTGACCCAACGCGCGGTCGGCTCGTCGAGCGGTTCGCCGGCTAGGAACAACCGCTTCAGGCTGGACGTGTCGTGGGCGCGCATGAACGCCGTATCCTGCTTTTTCAGCACGCGGATCGCGGTCGGCGACGAGAACATGCACCTGACGCCATTTTCGGCGACGATTTTCCACCAGATGCCCGGATCGGGCCGGATAGGCAGGCCTTCGTACATGATGGTGGTCGAGCCATTCAGCAGCGGCGCATAGACGATGTACGAATGCCCGACCACCCAGCCGATGTCACTGGTGCAAAAAAAAGTCTCGCCGGCGTTGCCACAATAAATGTGCTTCATCGATGCAGCCAGCGCCACCGCGTAGCCGCCGGTGTCGCGCTGGACGCCCTTGGGCTTGCCCGTGGTGCCGGAGGTGTACAGGATGTAGGAAGGATCCGAGGATTCCAGCCACACGCATGGCACCAGCGCATGCGCGTGCTCCGCGCACAACGTCGCGTAGTCGAGGTCACGGCCCTTTGTGTGCGGCATTCCGAGGTCGATGCCGCGATTGACGATGATGACTTTGGCCGGCGGGTTCTTTGCCAGACGGACCGCCTCATCGACCAGATGCTTGTAGGGGATCGACTTGCCGGCGCGCATCCCGGCATCGGCGGTTACCATCACCTTGGGCGACGCGTCATCGATGCGCGTGGCCAGCGACGCCGCCGCGAACCCGCCGAAGACGACCGAATGGATCGCGCCGACGCGCAGGCACGCCAGCATCGCGAATACCGCCTCGGCGATCATCGGCATGTAGATCAGCACGCGGTCGCCCTTGACCACACCCAGCGTGGTGAGCATTGCCGCCGCACGATTGACTTCTTTGTAGAGCTCGCGATAGGTGTAGGTTTTTTCCTGACCGGTCTCGGTGGAAATGTAGATCAGCGCTTTTTGATCGCCACGCGTCGCGAGGTGGCGATCGATGGCGTTATGGCACAGATTGGTTTCGCCGCCGCCGAACCATTTGGCGAACGGCGGCCGGCTAAAATCACACACTTGGTTGAATGGCTTATGCCAGTCGATGAGGCTGGTTTGTTCGGTCCAGAACGCGTCGCGGTCGTTCAGTGAACGTTGATGAAACGCCTGGTAGGCCCCCATACACACCCCGCTCTGTGGTTACACAGCCATTATCGGCACCAGCACTTACGAAATCCTGACCACCGCCCTGCCGCGTATGCTGCCTTTCAGCATCTGCTCGAAGTATGCGCCCAGATCGGCGAGCGTGATGATATTTGCGATGTCGGCGAGATGACGCGGCTTCAAGTCCGTCGCCAGACGCTGCCACACTTTGCGCCGCAGCGGCATGGGCGTGGCGGCGGAATCTACACCGATCAGCCGCACGCCGCGCAGGATAAAAGGCAGCACGTTGGTTTTGAGTTCAATGCCGCCGGCATTGCCAAAACTCGCGATCAAACCGGTTTGATGCATGGTACGCGTCAGCCACGACAATTGATCGCCGCCCACGGAATCAAACGCCGCAGCCCACAACGGTTTTTCCAAGGGCCGCGTGCCGAACTCGATGGCGCTGCGCGCGAGTACTTCATGGGCGCCCAGTTTGCGCAAGAAGTCGTGTTCGCTGTCTTTGCCGGTAACGGCGGTGACGTCATAACCCTTGCCTGCGAGCATGTCGATGGCGAGGCTGGCTACGCCGCCGGTCGCGCCGTTAACCAGCACTTTGCCGTTGGCCGGAGACAAGCCATTCAATTCCAATAACTCAACGGCCAAGCCCGCGGTATACCCAGCGGTGCCGAGCGTCATCGCGTCCAGCAGCGATACGCCCCGCGGCAGCGGCACTACCCAATCTGCGGGCACGCGGCACACTTGCGCAAAGCCGCCGTCGTGCGCGACACCGAAATCGTAGCTGGTGCAAATCACTTCGTCGCCCGCGTTGAAGCGCGCATCCGACGACGACAGCACCACGCCCGCCGCATCGATGCCGCCAACCAGCGGATATTTGCGTATGACTTTGCCGCCGATGCCGGTGGCGGCGAGCGCGTCTTTGTAGTTCACGCTCGAATAGGCGTTTTTGAAAACCACTTCGCCGGGCATCAGGTCATCCAGCGTAAGGTCAGCGAGGTGACCTTCTATCTTATTGTTTTCATTGAATATTCTATAGGCGCTAAATTTTTCCATGATATCTCCTACGGCATGTGAGCTTGCGCCAGATAGTCGTGTGATTGCATCTCCGTCAGGCGGCTAACCAGACGATCTTTCAGCGATGCATTGAGATTGGCTTGAAACGCATTCGATGCATCCCCTTCAAGAATCAAATCTTCAGCAGCCACCGGTGCCGACAGTATGAGCTTAACGCGTCGATCATAAAACTCGTCGATCATCCACACAAAACGGCGCAGCTTGTCGGCCATGCCTGCGCCAAAGCGCGGCACATCGGACACCATCACCGTGTGATAACGTTTTGAGAGCTCAATGTAGTCCGGCTTGCCGCGCGGACCATCGCACAGCGCGTCGAAATCAAACCATGCCACATCGCGCGCATGACGCCGCACGGGCACCATGCGCCCTTCGATTTCAAGCTCGCTGTCGGCGGAAATGTCATGCCGCGCAATGGCGATAAACTCCTGTGCCATGCGCACATCGGCGTCTGCCGCCGTGTGATACACCCCCGCTTTTTCCAGCTCGCGCAGACGATAATCGGTGCCGTCATCCACATTCACGATGTCGAAGCGTTGCTTGATGAGATCAATCGCAGGCAGAAACTGATTGCGTTGCAGGCCGTGCAAATAGAGTGCGTCCGGCTCGAAATTGGAGGTCGTCAGCACCACCACGCCCTGCGCCATCAAGCCTTCGAGCAGCCGGCGTATCAGCATGGCATCGGTTATGTCGGTAATGTGAAACTCATCGAGGCACAACAGGCGCGTGTCTCGCGCCACATCGCGTGCCATCGCCGCCAGCGGCTCCGCCTGGCCGCTCAGTGCATTCATACGCTGATGCACTTCCTGCATGAAGCGATGAAAATGGATGCGCCGCTTGCGCGCCACCGGGGCACAGTTAAAAAAACTGTCCATCAAAAAACTTTTGCCGCGCCCCACACCGCCCCAAAAATACAGCCCCTTCACCACGCGCTTCTTGGCCAGCAAGCGTATGAACGACGATTCGAGTTTTTCAAGACCGATCAGGTCTTCGGACAAGCGCTGCAGGCGATCTACCGCGCGCAGTTGTGCGGCGTCGAGCGTAAAGCCGTGTTCGGCGGCGTGCTGGGTGATCCAATGTGCGACGTCCGCGCTGTCGCGCGGCAAACTGGTGTGGCCGTGGCGCGATTCCACGGCTGGCGATGCGGGGGTGCTCACCTGCTTAAAGATTCAAAGTGCGCCCATCCACCGCCAGCGCTGCCTCTTTCATCGCCTCCGACAGCGACGGGTGCGCGTGGCAAATCATTGCGATGTCTTCGGATGAGGCGCCGAATTCCATCGCAACAACCGCTTCAGCAATCAGTTCAGAAGCCATGGGCCCGATGATATGCACGCCGAGTATGCGATCGGTGCGCTTGTCGGCGAGAAATTTCACGAAACCAGTGGTGTCGCCCAGCGCGCGCGCGCGGCCGTTCGCCATGAACGGAAACGAACCGGCGCGATACTCAACGCCGTCAGCCTTGAGCTGCTGCTCAGTCTTGCCGACCCACGCAATTTCAGGTGAGGTATAAATCACCCACGGCACGGTGTTGAAATCGACGTGTCCATACTTGCCCGCGATGCGCTGGGCAACAGCCACACCTTCTTCTTCGGCCTTGTGCGCGAGCATGGGCCCCCGCACCACGTCGCCCACGGCCCACACATTCGCCAGATTGGTTTTGCAGTGTTCATCGACAGCGACAAAACCGCGCTCATCGAGTTTAAGGCCCACCGCTGCGGCGTTGAGGCCTTCGGTATGCGGCAGGCGGCCGATCGACACGATGAGCTTATCTACGGTGAGCGTTTGCGCTTTGCCGGCGCTGTCGATGTAATCGACGGTGACTTCTTTCCCCGACTTGACCGCGCCGACTTTGACGCCGGTGTGTATGGCCAAGCCTTGTTTTAAAAATACTTTTTGAGCTTCTTTGGACACCGCGTCATCGGCTGCACCCAGAAACGCAGGCAATGCTTCGAGCACGGTGACGTTCGCGCCCAAGCGACGCCACACGCTACCCATCTCAAGGCCGATCACCCCCGCGCCGATGACGCCCAGACGCTTCGGCACCTCGGTAATTGCAAGCGCGCCGGCGTTATCGAGTATGAGTTTGTTGTCGAACGGCGCGCCGGGCAAAGCACGCGGACTGGAACCGGTGGCTACGATCACATGCTTGGCCGTCAACGTGTCTTCGGCCGGCGTACTTCCCCCGCTGACTTTGACTTGCCACGCGCCCGCCGCACCGCCTGCGAACGCACCAGTACCGTGAAAAAAAGTGACTTTGTTTTTCTTCAGTAAATACAAAATGCCGTCGTTGTTTTGCTTAACCACTTTGTCTTTTCGCTTCAACATCTGCGCGACATCCATCGCCAGATTGCCGATCTTGATACCGTGATCGGCAAACGCATGTGCCGCATGATCGTAGTTCTCGGACGATTGCAGCAGCGCCTTCGACGGAATGCAACCCACGTTAGTGCACGTGCCGCCGGGCGCGGGTTTGCCGTCGGCGGTTTGCCAGGCGTCGATACAGGCGACCTGCATGCCCAGTTGCGCAGCGCGGATCGCGGCTATGTAACCGCCGGGGCCAGCGCCAATCACCACCACATCAAAATTTTTCGCGGCTTCAGCCATGATCAAATATCCAAAAGCATGCGCGCAGGATCTTCCAGCGCATCTTTCATTGCCACCAGTGACAGCACCGCTTCACGGCCGTCGATAATGCGATGGTCGTACGACATCGCCAAATAATTCATCGGACGAATTACGATCTGCCCGTTTTCAACTACCGGACGATCCTTGGTCGCATGCACACCGAGTATTGCGCTTTGCGGCGGATTGATAATCGGCGTCGACAACATCGAGCCGAATACGCCACCGTTGGAAATGGAGAAGGTGCCGCCGGTTAGCTCTTCAATCGTGAGTTTGCCTTCCTGCGCACGCTTGCCGTAATCGGCGATCGTTTTTTCGATCCCGGCCAGCGTCAGTTGATCGGCATTGCGGATGATCGGCACCACCAGTCCACGCGGGCTGCCCACCGCCATGCCGATATCGAAATAGCCGTGATACACGATGTCGTTGCCATCGACCGAGGCATTGACCAAGGGGAATTTTTTCAGCGCGTAGACGGCTGCTTTGACGAAAAACGACATGAAGCCCAATTTGACACCATGTTCTTTTTCGAAGCGATCTTTGTAGCGGTTACGCAGATCGATTACCGGCTGCATGTTGACTTCGTTGAACGTAGTCAGGATGGCTGCGGAGGATTGCGACTGTAGCAAGCGCTCTGCCACGCGCGCGCGCAGGCGCGACATCCGCACGCGCTGCTCTGGGCGCTCGCCCAAGGCGCCGAGGTCGACGCTGGGTGCTGCGGCACGTGGTACGGCAGCAGGTGCTGCGGCTGTTTTGGCGGGTGCCGCACTCGGCTTGAGTGCCTCCAGCACATCACCTTTGGTGACGCGCCCGCCGCGGCCGCTGCCGCTGAGCGTTGCGGTATCGACTTTGTTTTCGGCGGCAATCTTTTGCGCCGCAGGCATGGCCGGCGACTTGGTGTCAGCTTTCGGTGGCGCAGCAGCGGCAATGGCCACGGGTGCGGCAGCGGAAGTAGCGGTCGCTTTGCCTTCGGTATCGATTTGCGCGATGATTTCCTTGCTGGCCACGGTGCTGCCGTCGGCCTTGACGATTTTGATCAACACGCCCGCCGCCGGTGCCGGCGTTTCCAGCACCACCTTATCGGTCTCGATATCAACCAGGTTTTCATCGCGATTGACGAACTCGCCGGCCTTCTTGTGCCACGCCACCAGTGTGGCTTCGGCGACCGATTCCGACAACTGCGGCACTTTCACTTCGACTATCATACAATCACCGTAAGTATTTGTTTTTATTGAATTTTTTAGTTCTCTTCGCCCGCCGATAACGGTCGCGGCTGGTGCGTCACACTCACCGGCTCACTGCCGCCAGAGAGCGTCAGCGCCTGATTCACCAATTCTTTTTGCTGCTTGTCATGTAGCGATTTGTAGCCTGGTGCTGGTGCGGCTGACGACTCGCGTCCCGCATAAAACAACTTTTGCCCCGGCAGCAAATTACGCATCAAGTAGTGCTGTATGTGCCGCCATGCGCCCTGATTGCGCGGCTCTTCCTGACACCACACGATTTCGGAGGCGTTTTTGTAGCGCACGATAATCGAACGAAAATCTTCGTGCGAAAACGGATAAAGCTGCGCAATGCGTACCAGCGGCAGGTCACGAGTGCCGCGCGTGCGGCGCTCGGCGCGCAAGTCATAAAACACTTTACCGCTGCACAAAATAACACGCTGCACTTTATCGGGATTGATTTCCTGCTCTTCCCAATCTTCGTTTACCGGTTTAAATTTATCGTTGGAGAATTCTTCCAGCGGCGATACCGATTCCTTGTGCCGCAACAAGCTCTTGGGCGAAAAAATCACCAGCGGTTTGCGGAACGGCCGAATCATCTGCCGGCGCAGCAAATAGTACATCTGCACCGGCGTCGCCGGCACGCAAATCTGCATGTTGTAGTCGGAACACAGTTGCAAAAAGCGCTCGATGCGCGCCGAGGAATGTTCCGGCCCCGCACCCTCGTAGCCGTGCGGCAGCATCATGGTCAGCCCGCACAAACGGCCCCACTTCACTTCGCCCGAGGCGATGAACTGATCGATCACCACTTGCGCGCCATTGGCGAAATCGCCGTACTGCGCTTCCCAAATGACCAGGTCGTTCGGCCCTGCCGTGGCATAACCGTACTCGAAACCGAGCACTGCTTCTTCCGACAGCACCGAGTCGATCACACCAAAGTCGCCTTGATTCGCCGACAGGTGTTGCAGCGGAATATGCACGCCCTGATCCCAGTGCTCGCGGTTTTGATCGTGCAGCACCGCATGGCGATGAAAGAAGGTGCCGCGCCCGACGTCTTGTCCGCTTAAACGAATGGAATAGCCTTCGTGCAGCAGTGTCGCGTAGGCAAGCGACTCGGCCATGCCCCAATCCAGCGGTAGCTTGCCTTCGGCCATCAGCCGCCGATCCTGCATGATTTTGTCGACACGGGAATGCAACTGAAAATTCGCCGGCACTTCACACAGCTTACGCGCGAGCATTTGCAGCGTTTCCATCGGCAGACGCGTATCGTCTTTCTCGTTCCACTTGGCGTCTTTGTACGGCAGCCAGTTCGCCTCGAACGGCGGTTTGTAGTTGGAGAGTATGGTTTGATTGGTGTGGTAGCCGCGATCGAGCGCGTCACGGCATGTGGCCACCGCGGCATCCGCTTCGGCTGCGCTGACGACACCTTCACGCGCGAGGCGATCCGCATACACCTTACGCGGCGCCGGGTGCGCATGGATACGCCTGTACATCAACGGCTGCGTCACCATCGGCTCGTCCTGCTCGTTGTGCCCAAGCCTGCGATAGCACACCAAATCGATCACCGCGTCCTTGTGGAACTTCATGCGGTAGTCGAGCGCGATCTCCGTCACAAAACACACGGCTTCGGGATCGTCGCCGTTGACATGAAAAATCGGCACCTCGAGCATCTTGGCGATGTCGGAGCAATAAATCGTCGAGCGTGAATCGCGTGGGTCGGAGGTGGTAAAGCCGATTTGATTGTTGATCACGATATGCACCGTGCCGCCGGTGCCATAGCCGCGCGTGCCCGCGAGGTTCAGCGTTTCCATCACCACGCC
>JAYUAH010000589.1:0-3646 GCA_043741415.1 Betaproteobacteria bacterium | reverse complement strand
GTGCCGCCGGCGCGCCACTGGTGCTGGTGCACAGTGGCACGGTATATCAGTCGGAGCGCGATCCGCGTCCTTTTTTTGGCGCATTGGCGCAGTTGCGTAAAAGCGGTCAGATCAAACCCGGCGAGCTGAAAGTCGTGCTGCGGGCCACGGGCTGCGACGATTATCTGCGCACGCTGATCGAGGGTTGCGGCATCCAGAGTATGGTCACGCTCGAGCCTACCGTACCTTATCGTGCAGCACTGGCCGAGATGCTGACCGCCGATGGACTGCTGGTGCTTCAGGCCGCCAACTGTAATTACCAGGTGCCTGCAAAACTCTACGAGTATTTGCGCGCGGGGCGCCCGATACTCGGGCTGACCGATCCGGTGGGCGACACGGCTGCCGTGCTGCGCAGTGCCGGCATCGACACCATAGCCGCGCTCGATTCGCAGGAGGCCATCGCGCAACTGCTGATTCGCTTTCTCGGTTTGTTGCGGGAAAAGCGCGCACCGGTGGCGCGCGCAGCCTACGTTGCTGCGTCGTCACGCCAGGCAAAAACCAGGGAGATGGCGAAGGTTTTCGATGACGTGGTGTCGTGACCGCGTGGTTATGAGTGTGGCCGAACGCTAACCTCAGGGCGTGGTTTTTTTCCAAGATTGCGTGCCAGTGAATAGGGGCGTTCGACGGCCAGGAACAGCACCGCGGTTGGAATCAACGTGAGGCCGAACATCGGCGGCAACAAGGCCCAGAAAAGCCACGGGCCATAGTGGCCACTGTGATTCATCGGCAGCGCGATCGGCAGCAACATAAACACCGCTTTGAGCGCGAGGCCGTGCAGCAGGTAGTAGGAATAGCTCATATTCCCCAGCCAGCGTAACGGTGTCCACGAAAATGCGCGCGGTAGCCAGGCGCCAGGATTTTGAAAGCAGGCGAAACAGAGCAAGAAAAAAGCAACGAACAGTAGGCTGACTTTAAGGGCTACGCCCATAGTGCCGGCGATCGGTATCAGCAAAGCCAGCAGCCCACACACCAGCGCCAGCAGGCCGACGCTGCTGGATGGGGTGGCAACGGTGCGCGATTCGATGGTCTCGTGCAGCACAATGCCGGATACGAACATGATGAGGCGGACATGACCGCCATAGGCTGCGCAGTAGATCGCGGTGATGATCGCGACAATCAAGAAAAATGAAATGCGCCACGCGCTGCTGCGGCTGCGCAATCGGCACAGTGCAATAATCAGCGGAATCGCCAGGTAATAGAACATTTCATAGCTTAGTGACCATGCTACCGTGATTAGCGGCTCTATCGGAAAAAGCCCGGGCAACAGCAAAAAATTTTGCGTGAGGTAGAGAGTTGCTTCTTTTGCGCCGCCCGGAATTTTGTTCTCTGCCGGGAACATAAACGACAGTGCAATATAAGCCACGAACACCGCAATGAATGCCGGGTAAATCCGTTCCACGCGCCGCGACATAAAACGCACAAAGCCCTGAGGGCGTGCGATCAACGAGCCGTAGATGAGATAGCCGCTGAGCACAAAGAATAGATCGACCCCCGCATTGCCGATGGTGCGCAGTGCGCCGGCAAAATCGAGCAGCAAAGGGTTTCCCGCAAGCCATGGATCGACCAGGGTGACGTAGTGCACCAGGAACACCAGAAACACCGCGAAGCCGCGCAGGCCTTCCATCGGCCGCACGTTGTGCGCGCCGCCGCCACGCGATAATTCGAACCGTTGGGCCAGCCATTCCAAGTGTAGCGTCTCCTTTGGCGAGTCTTAAATTATTGTTTAAAATCAAATACTTAGTTAATTTTTATGGAACTGCCGGAACGTTGCGGGCGCTGCGTTAGTTTCGCCACGTAAGCTTGCTCAGTTGGATTGGCGCGCGCGTAGTGCTGCGCTTGTGTGCGCAGCGCAGCCAAATGCTGCTCGACGTTTTCGCGGCTGATGATCACGCCGAATGAGGCCGCGTCTGGTTGCGGGGGCAAACCAAACACGCGATCGAGCATCAAGTCGCCCAGCTCTTTTTTGAAATGTCCGGCTTCCCAATACCAGCGCACAATGTGCTGCTTGTCGTCGGCGTGGGGCACGGCTTCACTGGCATAGGCATGGTGGCCGCTGAAATCCCACAAGGCGTAAGGCGTCGCGCCCGACACCATCGCTTCCTGCGCGACGATCTCCACGAGTGCGCGTTTCCATTGTTCAAACACGGGCCACAGGCCTGACGCCTGCATGATATCGAGAAAATGCGCGTGATAGGGGTAGATCACGAGCTTGAGTTCAATGCCATTGCTGCGCGCGAATCGCAAGAGTGCCTTGAGTGCCTCGAAATCCGCGGACGTTCCCGAGTTGCCGATGAAAAGGTTGCGCGGGGCTTTGGCGTAGGTGCGTGCATATTCCATGTCGCGCTGAAGAAACAGTGCATGGTAGCCCTCGCGACGGGCGATGGCGGCATAGTCGCGCATGGGGTTGAAGCCATCGGCGCGCAGCGTTGCTGCGTTGGGATCGAATTGCGCTTTGAGGGTGAGCAGCGCATCGGTAAGCGCATCGAGTGACAGCAGTGTCGTGGTCACGTCGCGTGCGCGACGCTTTACGGCCGCGATGGTTGTGGGTGTATGCGCTGGCTGCGGCGCGGGCGGCGTCTTGGCCGCCGGATCGGTCAAAAAATCATTGAACTCAATGCCAACAATAGCCACTGCGGGTTTATTGATCTGTAGCGCATCGCGCAGCATGTCGATACTCGAAGCAAGACCGGTGCCGGGAAGTGCTGCGTTAAACACCGGTTGCGCAGTGCCGGGCCAGGCGCGATGGGCCGGGTCGAAGCCGATTTCGGCGCGCGAGTTGCCGAGCACCAGGGCATGGGGTCGCAACTGTGCAATGCCGGCGCGCTTGCTCAGCGTGCCTTGCTGTTGCGCACGCGGCTTGATGTCGTTAAAGCCCGGCGCCAGCACCTTGCGGTACACGATGTACGGATCGACAATGAAGTTGAGTGCGACAATTGCCGCGATGAGCGCGAGCACAGCGCCGCTCCAGCTTATGAGATAGCGGGTCATCGGCTAGAACTGAAAGTAGAGAAATTCGCTGGCGCGGTTGAGCGAAATCAGACCCAACGCGGCAATGACTGACATCGCGAACAGCCAGCGGCGATTGGGTTGCCAGGCAACGCCGGTGGATAGCCGCGCCACATAATCAAGGGCCGGTTCGTAACGCCGCATGAGCTCTTGCGTATTGGGTGCGAAAAACGCGATCACGCTCAACGCGGCAATCCACAGCCAGGTCAGCACGAATTGCCCGCCGCCGCCGAGGTAGGCCTCGATGCCCAGTGCGCTGACAATGGGTTTTATAGTTGGCACTGAGTCGAGTATGGCGCTGGGCAACGCCAGGCCGTTGAAGCCGAACATGCCGTGCAACATAATCCTCGCGGCGGCGAAGCTTTCGGCGCGAAAGAACACCCAGCCGACGACCACCGCAAAGAAGGTCACGGCCCACGACAGACCGCGTGCGGCGCGGCTGCGGTCCAGCGCGTGCCAGCCGCAGCGCATCTTAAGCCAATGCCAGGCATGATTCACCACCAGATACAGGCCGTGTAAGCCGCCCCACGCAACGAAGGTCCAGCCAGCGCCGTGCCACAAGCCCCCCAGCAGCATGGTGATAAAGAGATTGATATAACGC
>JAYUAH010000588.1:0-3647 GCA_043741415.1 Betaproteobacteria bacterium | reverse complement strand
CGCTGCTATTTTTAAGGCGGATGTGGCGAAGTACTCGCAGGTTATCAAGGCGGCGAACATCAAGAACGAATAAGCTGTAGAAATAGAGAAGGTATCTGAGTTCAACAGTTTGTAGGATGGGTGGAGCGTAGCGCAACCCATCATCGTCATACGTCGATTACCGCATGCGATGGGTTTCGCTACGCTCCACCCATCCTACGTCCACTCAGCGCCCCGGCGCCAATAGCGCCACGAGCTCGCGGCTGTCCGTCAACTCCGCTGCACGCATCACCGTTTCTTCGAGCCGCGCAATGTGTTTAGCATCCAGCGTAGCCGCACAAGCCGTGCGAAACTTCGCACGCAATTCATCTTCGGAGAGCGGGTTTTCGCAGTCGCCGCGCGCGATCAGCACGCGATCGTTAAGCACGCGGCCATCGTTGAGTTCGACATCAATGTAAGGCTCATCACCATTGGCAACCGACGGCTCAAACTTGAGATGCACGCGCCGGGCGAGATCGCGCACCTCCGCGCGCCTTAATGCATCGGGCGTGTATTGATCGAGCATCGCACCGCCGCTGACCAGCGAGGTGGCGATGCTGTACGGCAAACTAAACTGCGCATCGAGCAGGGTGTGCACCTCCTGCTTGGCCAGTTGTTTCAAATGCGTGGGACTGCCGCGCACCACGATCCGTTTCACGTCCGCAGCACGTAAATGGTGTTTTGCGCGTAAGCCGAGCATCACATCGACGCTGCTGTGGATGCCGCGGCACGCCGCGTAGGGTTTGAAGCCCACCAAACGAATACGAAAATCGCTGCCGAGATCTTTGGTTGCTGCCTCCGGCGTGGCCACACCGGGCACATACGTCGGGTAGTAACCTCCCCACGGCGCTTCAAAAATACTCGCGGGCCCGGTAACATCGTTGGCGGCAAGATAGGCGGCAATGATGCCGGTGTGCGCGGCAAATCCCGGATGCACGCGCTTGCTCATCGCGCCTTCGGGGATATACGCCCAAGTGCCGCCCGCGTTGCTGCCGGCATAGCCGAGCGCCCATTGCAATTGCTGCGCGCTGAGGCCAAGCAAACGCCCGGCTGCGGCGGCTGCACCAAACCCACCGCAGGTGCTGGTGGAATGCCAGCCGCGATCTTTGAACGCCTGATAGCCGCCGCCGCCATCCATCACGCGGCGCGCGATGTCGTAGCCGATGACGATGGCCGTCAGCAATTCGCGTCCGCTGGCGCCGGTGCGCGCCGCGATGCCCAGCGCCGCCGGGATCACCACCGAGCCGGAGTGAGCACAGCCGCCGAAGTCATCAATCTCGCGTGCATGTACTGCGGCGCCGTTGGCGAGCGCGGCCAGCGGCAGCGGCGCTTTTTCATGGGTGCCCCAGTAGCTTGAATCGCCGCTGCTGCCCTCATTGCAGCCATTGGCTTGCAGCATGGCGCGGCGTATCTGCGCGACTTCTTCCGTGCCGGCGCCGGCCATGGCGCAGCCCAGTGTGTCTAGCAGCACGAGGTGTGCGAGTTTGCGCACGTCTTGTGGCAGATGGTCGTAGCGCAGGGTTGCGGCGTAGTGTGCGAATTTTCCGCTGATTAGAGCGGCGTGTTTGGGGTCCATCGCAACTCCTTCGCATTTAGCCGACGCGCAACGCGGCGATCAATTCTTTCATATCTGGCAACCTCTCAAAGCGTTTACACAGTGCCGTGACCTTATCCGCTTTCGCTTGACCCAAAACGGGTGTCGCCAGCAGGCGAAACTTCCCTTCGATGTCGTCGTCCGTGGGCGTGAGATAACGTCCCCGCTCGCTGCGGTCTACTTCTTTGGAAACCGATTTACCGTCGCGCAATTTCAACGTTACGCGCGCAAGGCTGCGTGCGGGGTATTGCCGTTCGTACTCCTCGTTCTCGGTGATTTTGACTTTGCTTGCTATGGCGCGAATCTTCGGGTCACGCAGTACTTCGGGGCGAAAGCCGGGGCCGAGCAGCGCCGCCGGGTTGCGCAGGCACACCGCCATCGCCAGGCAATACGGCAGACTGCCGCGCGCCGCAACATCGTTCTCCGGGTGCACGGTGTTGAATACTGCGGTGCGCTTCATCACATCGGCGTGAATTTCTACGATGTCGTCGGCTTGTATATTGTGTTCGGTGATGAGATCGAACATCGCATCGAGCGATGCAAACAGCGGCCCTACCGTCGCATAATACTTGGTGACGATGCCCTCGGCGACTTCCCAATAGGTGAAGCGCCCTTCAGCGGTGATGCTTTCGGTGAGCCGCTCCGGCAGCGATTTATCCGAGATCACCGGCAGCCAGCCGCCGATCACATCGCGCATGCCTTTCACGCCCCGCGCAGCCATTTCGGCGGCCACCAGTCCGGCGGCGCAGGCTTGCCCACCGATCAGCCATTTGATGGTTTCGCCTTCTTCGTTGGCGCGCATCATGGTGGTGGGCAACAGGTTCAACGCGATGCCGATGGTGTTGTCCATCGCGGTGGCGTCGAGCTTCATCAGGTGCGCCGCGGCGACTGCCGAGCCGATGCCGCCGAACAAACCTGGCGTCCACCAGCCGCGATAGAACGCACTTGGATACAACGCGCGGCCGAAACGAATTTCGATTTCATAACTCGCCACGACCGCAGCGAGCACCTCTTTGCCGCCGAGGCCCAACTTCTCGGCAAACGCCAGTGCGGGCGGCACGACTTCGTTGCCGGGATGACAAGTGCCGCGCGGCGCCGCGTCGGTCAGCTCCAGGCCGTGCATGTAGGTGGCGTGCGCCATGCACACATGTGACACCGTGGTCTTTTGTCCGCCCGGCAACAGCGTGGCCTCGGCGGCGCCGCCTTGTGCCAGAACGTAATCGCGAATTTCTCTGGCTATGCCCGCGTCATAGCCGGCAACGAGGCAGCCGATGGTGTCAAACACGCGCTGCTTGACGCGCATCACCACGTTGGCGGGCAAGTCCTCGAAGCGTAATTCGGCCGCGGCGCGACCGAGCAAAGGCAACACATCTTGATAGGCAGCATGCGTCACAGCAGAACCCTTCGTATATAAAAGTGTTTAAAATCAAATACTTATGTTATATCGCCGTGATGGGCGTGGGCGCCGGCAGCGGCAAGCCCTGCGCGCCGGCGACGCTGCGTAATACATCAGGGTAATCGCTGATGATGCCATCCACGCCGAGCGCAATCATGCGCTGCATGTCTCCGTCATCATTCACGGTCCACACCACCACCGTGAGGCCGAGGGCTTGCGCTTCTTTGATGTTGGCTGCGTCGACTTCACCGAAATACGGCGACCATATCGCGCCACCAGCGGCTTTGATCATGCGCGGAATCGAGCCACCGAATTGGCTCACATGCAGGCCCGCGTTCCACGGCGACGCGGCTTCGCGCGCAAGAATGTTGTCGGCAAAACTTTGCTGCGCGGTGAGATAAACGGTTTTGATTTGTGGCGCGGCGCGTTGCACCACCGCCAGCGTGCGCCAGTCGAACGACTGCACCACTGCGCGATGTTGCATTTGATGTTCGTTGATGACGTTGATCAAGGCCGTCGCAAAGGCCTCGGGTGTGAGCGTGCGTTCGGGATGCAGCGGCGAAATCTTGGTTTCGATATTGAAGCGCACGCTGTCGTTGCCTGCTTTGCGTGCGAGCGCGAACACGTCTTCGAGCTTGG
>JAYUAH010000587.1:0-3651 GCA_043741415.1 Betaproteobacteria bacterium | reverse complement strand
GAAAGACCTGGCACCGGTTTCGTTGATCGTCACTTCGCCGTATCTGTGGCTAGTGCATCCGTCGGTGCCGGTGCGTTCGATCAAAGAACTAATCGCCGCAGCCAAGGCTCAGCCCGGAAAAATCACCTATTCGTCGGCGGGCAATGCCAGCAATCTGCATGTCGCCGTTGAGTTATTCAACGTGCTGGCCGGCGTAAAAATGCTGCACATTCCGTACAAAGGCGGCGGCCCGGCGTTGACCGCGCTGCTGGGCGGCGAGGCGGATCTTTCCGTGCTCGCCGCCAGTGCCGTGTTGCCCTACACCAACGCGGGACGACTGCGCATACTCGCCATCACCAGCCCCATGCGCATGAGCACGCTGCCGCAAATTCCGACGGTCGCCGAAGCCGGTGTGCCCGGCTACGAGTTCGCGAGCTGGGTCGGTGTGATGGCGCCGTCTTCCGTGCCGGCGGCACTGATCAATTCCATCAACAGCCTCATCGTCAAAGCGTCGCGCTCGCCGGATTTGGTGGAACGTTTCACTAAAGACGCCACCGATGTGGTGGCCAATTCACCTGCAGAGTTTCGCGCGTTCATTCAAGCCGAAGCAAAACGCTGGGCGCGCGTGGTGAAAGAATCGGGCATGCGCGCGGAATAAAGGAATTATCATAAGTATATGATTTTAAACAATAATTTAAATTATATTGGCATATCACATTGCGTGTTGATGAGCGCAGCAATCGCATCGTCGTGCGCCCACGCCTACCCCGACAAGCCGGTACGCGTGATCGTGCCGCAAGCCGCCGGCAGCAGTTTTGATTCCGTGCTGCGCTTGCTATCGCAACGCCTCACCGAGCGCTGGAAGCAGCAGGTCGTGGTCGATAACCGTCCCGGCGCCAACTCAATAATTTTACGCAGCGCCTACTCACTCGTTCGTATATGCGCAGCCTTGATCACCTTCGCCCACTTCACCTGATCCTGCGCGAGAAACGTGGTGAACGCTTCCGGCAGCCGTGAATACAACAGCGGGTTGTGATGGTCAGTCCCGCCGACGACATGAACAGGGTGTAGCCATCCGGCGCGGATTTTGCAGTCACGTCGCCGGCGATCAAACCGTTAGCGCCGGTGCGATTTTCAACCATGACTGGCTGGCCCCACGCAGTGCTCAACCGCTGCGCGACGATGCGCGCGGCGGTGTCGGCAAAGCCGCCCGGCGCAAATCCCGCGAGTATGCGCATGGACTTCAGCGGAAATGCCGTTTGCGCGACCGCAGCAACGGGCAGGCAGGCCAGCGCTGCAGCGCAAGTGCAGCGCATGTAGTACATCATCGGCGGCCTCTATGTAGCGTAACCATTTGTTTAATATTCTGCGCAAACGACTGCGGCCACCCGCAGGTGGCCGCAGCTATTGTGCATCATCAAAACTAACCGACCTGCCCCTCCATCAACAGCTTCACCACTTCCGGCGCGATCTGTGCCGCGCGCTCGTCCAGTTGCGCCGGCGTCAAATTGGCGATTGGATGCGGCATTTCGAGAAAACGAAAACCTTCCAGTCCCCAGGTGCGCGCCATCGCAGCACCCGTTGCACGGAACACATGCGTGATAATCGAAGCCGAAGGAATACCCTGTTGTTCAAATACGATGCTGTCGAGCACACTGCCCGAGCTGCATGACCCTCAGTCGCCGACACCTGCGACGATCACGTCGCAGTTGGCCTTGTAGTCCTCAATGATTTCCGCGTGCGGGGCCGAGCCTGAACTTTTTTTGCGGCGGATCACGTGCGACTTGGTGCCGTGCTCTTTTTCGAGTATGCCGGCGATGCGCATCAGCAGTTCGTCGGAGTTGTGCTTGGTGTTGTCGATCAGCCCCACACGCAGGCCGTTGAGCGACTTTGGCCGCGGCGCGTAATTGATACGCCGCCCCGAAATCTCGGTGGTTGGATCCAGCAATTGCACGGTCATGATGATGTGCTCCTTTCAATTAAAAAAACAAACTTTGCCACGGACGAATACGATAAACACGAACGCCTTACGCTTTAATTTCTTTGGTCACGCTTTGCGAACCGTTCTTGCCGCCCCAGCCGGGTATATACGACGATTGTACGCCGGCGATGCCGCCCGCGGCGATCACCAGAAAATCCTGCGGTGTTTCCACCAGGTCGACCATGGTTTTTTCGTCTTCGGGTGTAATGGAGCCCGGCGCGACGTTGATACGTTTTAATTCCGCCATGGAACTTCTGGAATGTTCAAAACAATAGTTCTGCACCTGCTCCCGCGTCCAGCCTGCTTTTTTCATCGTTAATTGATGTTCACCTGGAAACACCATTGCGTATTGCGGCTTGCGGTTGGTGCCCGCCGAAATGCGCATGTTGGCACACATCGTTGTCAGTATGCCTTGCGGGTCGGCGCTCAACTGATTGGAAATCTGGTGCGGCGCCAGTGCGGCAAACACGGTCACCGCGTTCTGCTCTTTGCTAAACCCCCGCGTGGTATGAAACGGCGGCCACGGGCTACTGCTGGTTTCATTCTCGGCGATGCAAAAGCTGTATTTGCCGCCGTGACCCATGCTGCTGCGATCGAGTTCACCCGGCAGCGTGCCGATGACATTGCGCATCACCAGACGAATTGCACGGCCGATGGTGGCATTGGCACGCCAGCCCGGCCCGAACAGATTGTCGCCCGAGTTGATGTCGAGTTGTTTGGCAATCGGGCCATTCACCAGCATGAACACCGCAGAACCGCCGGTGCTGGTGGCCGGGCCGTGATAACCATATTTCGGATCGGCCAGCGCTTCCACGGCCGCTGCAACCACCGGCATGTACTCCGCCTTGCAGCCGGCCATCACCGCGTTGATCGCCACCTTTTCAGCCGTCACCGACACCTGCCGGTTTTCGATGAACGCCAACTGATGCGTAGGCTCCAGTTTCGCCGCTGCCAGCATGGCTTCCACGCGATCAGCCGTGGGCGGCACCACTGGCAAACCATCGGTCCAGCCGTTGGTATAACAAAGATCGATGGCGCCGCCGATATCCTGCGCCGTGTGCCGCCGTGCCTTGAGTTCCATGTGCCGCGCTCCCTGTTGGTAGTAGATAGAAGAATGTTACTTTACCGTGCTCAAGTCAAGATATACGCCGCGCTTGAGCGCAACGCACGAGTACCTGCGCTACAATTTACCGCTTTACGAATTGAGCGCGGAGACCGTCATGTTGCTGTTGCTTCGAATCACTACCCTTGCCGCGCTGATGCTGACCGGTGCCGCCCACGCCGCCGACAAAATCAAAGTGGGCTTCTTGTCCACGCTCTCCGGTCCTGGCGCGGGCCTCGGTGTCGACATACGCGACGGCTTCAATCTAGCGCTAAAAACGCTCAATGGCAAGCTGGGCGGCCTGCCCGCGGAAGTGCAGATTAGCGATGACGAACAAAAGCCCGATGTCGCACAGCAGGTGACAGAAAAATTTCTCAAGCGCGACAAGGTCGATTTCATGACCGGCATTGTTTTTTCCAACATCATGCTTGCCGTCGGCCCCGCGGTGTTCGACAACAAGACGTTCTACATTTCAGCCAACGCCGGCCCCTCGCAATACGCCGGCGAGCAGTGCAATCCCTACTTCTTCAATGTGGCGTGGCAGAACGATAATCTGCACGAAGCCGTGGGCAAGGTGGTGCAGGACAAA
>JAYUAH010000586.1:0-8480 GCA_043741415.1 Betaproteobacteria bacterium | reverse complement strand
ACCCTATTCGAAAAAATCTGGTCGCAGCACGTGGTGGTCGACAAAGGCAACGAAGCGCTGCTCTACATCGACCGCAACCTGCTGCACGACGGCGCGTTCCATGCATTCGGCGCGCTCGCCAAGGAGGGACGCAAGGTGAGGAAGCCCCGGCAAAACCTCGCCACCGCTGACCATTACGTGCCCACGCGCGGGCGCCACAAGGGGATCGCCGCAGTCGACGATGCCGACGCGCGCGAGATGATACGTTTGTTCGACGTCAACGGCGCGGAGCACGGCATCCGCTGCTTCGGGATGAACGATCCGAATCAGGGCATCGTGCATGTGGTCGGCCCCGAAACCGGCTTCACGCTGCCGGGGTTGACCATGACCTGCGGCGATTCGCACACCTCCACCCACGGCGCACTCGGTGCGTATGCGTTCGGCATCGGCGCTTCGCAATTAAAACAGGTGCTCGCTACGCAATGCCTGTGGCAGAAAAAACCCAAGACACTGCGCATTACCGTTGACGGCACACTCGGCATTGGTGTCACGGGCAAGGATGTGATTCTTGCGATCATCGCGAAAATCGGCACCGCGGGCGCGACCGGCCACGTGATCGAATACGCCGGCAGCGTACTGCGCGCGATGGCGATGGAAGGCCGGCTCACGGTGTGCAATATGTCGATCGAAGCGGGCGCGCGCGCCGGCATGATCGCGCCGGACGAAGTTACGTTTCAGTATCTTGCGGGGCGCGAATACGCGCCCGCCAGCGGCACGCAGTGGGACGCCGCGCTCGCGCAGTGGCGTGCACTGTCCACCGATGACGGCGCGACGTTCGACCGCGAAGTGTCGCTCGACGGCAATGCGATCGAACCCACGCTCACCTGGGGCACCAGCCCCGAAGAAGCCTTGCCGGTCAGTGCCGCAGTGCCCGACCCATCATCGTTTACCGACGCCAACAAGCGCGCCCATGCCGAATCCGCGTTGCGCTACATGGATTTGAAACCCGGCATGCTACTCACCGATATCAAAATCGACCGCGTGTTCATTGGCACCTGCACCAACGGTCGGTTGGACGATTTGCGTGCGGCAGCCGCCGTACTGAAAGGCCGCAAGGCCATCGTGCAAGGCTGGGTGTCGCCCGGCTCCACCACGGTGAAGCGCGATGCCGAAGCCGAAGGCCTGCATCGCATATTCGAAGACGCGGGCCTGGAGTGGCGCGCCTCGGGCTGTTCCGGCTGCGCGGCGATGAACGGCGATTTCGTGCCCGCAGGCATGCGTGCCGCCTCCACATCGAATCGCAACTTCGAAGGCCGCCAAGGCAAAGGCGCACGCACGCACTTGATGAGTCCGGCGATGGCGGCGGCCGCAGCCGTAACCGGCCACGTGACCGATGTACGCACGCTGATGGGAGGAGGCTGAGATGCAACCGTTTACAAAACTCACCTCCGTCGCCGCGCCCTTCAATATGGCGAACATCGACACCGACAAGCTGATCCCCGCGCGTTACCTGCGCAAGCTGCGCACAGCGACACAGGGCTACGACCCGTGGCTGTTTTACGACCTGCGCTTTGATGCCGAGGGCAACGAGCGTCCGGAATTCATACTCAATCAAACGCCGTGGCACAAAACCGGCATCATCGTCGCCGGGCCGAATTTCGGTTGTGGCTCCTCGCGCGAGGGCGCGGCCTACGCCATGCTCGATTGGGGCATACGTTCGGTGATCGCGCCGTCGTTCGGCGACATTCACTACGCCAATGAAATCCAGAACGGCATGCTGCCCGCGATACTCGCCGAGGAACACTGCACGGTGCTGCGCAGCCAACTTAAAGCCACGCCCGGTTCATCCATCACCATCGATCTCGAACCGCAAACCGTCACCGGGCCTGATGGCAAGACTTACCGCTTCGATATCGACGCGGTTTACAAAGAACGCTTGCTCAAGGGCCTCGACGACGTGGGTTTGGTGTTACAGGAACTACCGGCGATCGAAGCGTTTGAACAGCGGCACTATGCGCAGCGGCCGTGGTTAATGTGAAGCCGCGTGCGCAGGACCTCTTTACACCGCCAGATCCCGCTCCGCCTCCACCAGTAAACCGTCAAACGTCTCCGGCACGCGCACGGCGCGCCCGACCACGCTTGCGCTGCTGCCCTGCATCCAGAAGGAGTGCGTCGGGTGTCCGCCGCCCGCGACGATGAGTATTAAATTCTCCGGCTTGGCGGTGATGGGCCACGGATCGAGATTGATGCTGTCGCGGCCCTGTTGATCGGGTGCAATTTCCATCCACGCGCGCCCGCCGGTGCGCAGCACTTGCGCTTGCGGGATGCGCGAATGTTCCACCAAAAACTCGCGCACTTTCTGTTTGCTCCAGCCTTGTGATGCCAGCGCATCCGCCACTACGCGCGTCAGCAGCATGGCGCCCGGTGTACCTTTTTCGTAGCCGGCGAGATAGTGATAGTGGGGCACTGCGAGAAAGCCGGCCATGCGATGCAAGCCTTGCACAGCATCTTCTTCCCTGGTTTCTTTTTTTGCGCCGCGGCGTTTGATGTTGTTGGCGCCGGTGGCAAAAAACAGCGACACCGAATTGCTGCCCGCATCAAAGCCGTGACGCTCGGTGCCGTGCGGCAACCATCCTTCGGGCAAGCCTTCTTCGTCTTCGGCGAACACCGCATTGGTGTAACGGTTGCTGCCCCACGGCGCCATGGTGCCGATACCGGGCAGTGCGCCGCCGAGATTTTGTTGCATCTGGCGCAACGCACGGCCGATGCTCGCACCGGCAGGATACTGTGGATCGGGGCCGAGGCAGCCGAAGCTGGAATTGAGCTTGATCTGTTTGCCGATGGGGCCGTTGACAATCACCACCGGAAACGGTGCGCCCGACGTCGCTTGCTGCAACTCACTGCGCAGTGACGGTTCGAGAAACGCATCCACGGCGGCAATCAGCACCGGCAAATACTCAGGACGTCCACCCGTCATCGCCAGCGCGATGGCGCACGCTTCGACGGTGGCGATGCCGCCGCGCGGCGGAAACTTGCCGATCACGTGCGTGCGCGGCAGCGCGGTGCCGCGCAGTATCCAATCCACGCGCTCGCGCGTCGCAGGCCACAGCGGCAGGCCGTCGCCCCACAGTTTGGCGATGAACAGGTTGTTGGCCTTGGTCACCGCGTCTTCGTACGTTGCGCCCTCGACGCTGAGCAGGGCGCTGGTGCCGGCTTTTAGCGGCTGCGTTACCGTGCGCGTGAGGCCGTCGTAAAACTCCTGCTTGCGCGCTTTGAGTGACGTGAGATCGGCATCCGGCAGAAAATTTTCTATGGGAAAGGTCACCATCGCCACATCCGGCGCAACACCCACACCGGAGACTGCATTCTTCACCACGCCGACAAAATCTTTGCGCGTCAAGGTGACGGTGGGTATGCCTTGCGCTTCGAGTCTAGCGGCTGCACGGCCGCATGCTGTGGAGCACGCCCCTCAAGCGGCGTTACCGATAATCACCGCGTCAACACCGCTGTCCTTCACCAGCTTGGCGGTTTCCGGGTTGCCAATCAGCGTATTGCCGGTTGGATACTGATCGACCGGCAGCACCTCGATGCCGGGGAAATCTTCCTCCATCATCGACTTGATCAGCGGCAGCATGCGATAGGCCTGCCACTGATCATTGGAGACGATGCCGATGCGTTTGCCGGCGAGCGAGGCCAGGCGCGGCGCGTGCGGCTTGGCCGCCTCCAATGCGCCCGAAGGATCGAAAAATTCAAGTTTGACCATGCTACGGCTCCTTATTTAGCGGGCGTGTTTTTGAAATACTTTTCCCATTTCGCGAATTCAGCCAGGAACGCTGCGCGAAATTCATCAGGTGTGTTGGACGGCACCGGCTCCGCGCCGTCGGCGGCGAGTTTGGCGATCATTTCCGGCGCGTGAATGATGCGGTTGATTTCTTCGTTCAGGGCCAGCACGATAGGCAGCGCTGTGCCTGCCGGCGCAAACAAGCAGTGCGAATTGCTCGCTTCGAAACCCGGCACCCCCGATTCCGCAATGGTCGGCACATCGGGCCACGCGCGCGAACGCTGCAAGCTCGACATGCCGAGCGCGCGCAAACGCCCGCCTTTCACATGGTACGCAACCGTGAGCGCGCTGCCGAGCATGGCATGAATTTGTCCGCCGATCATATCGACGAGCCCCACTGAAACCCCTTTGTACGGCACGTGTTGTATGTTCACGCCGGTTTGCGATTTGAACAACTCCATGCCCACATGCGACACCGTGCCGGTGCCCGACGATGCATAGTTGAGCGTATTGGGATTGGCTTTGGCATACGCTACGAATTCTTTCACCGTTTTCACCGGCAGCGACGGAATCACGATCAGCAAATACGGCTGCAGCGTCATTTGCACCACTGGCGTGTAGGCTTTGCGGGTGTCGAACACAACCGTCTTGAGTAGCGTTGCAGTGACGACATTACTCACCGTGCCAAGATAGTGCGTGTAGCCATCGGGTGCGGCTTGTGCCACCAGATCGAAGGCTATCGCGCCCGCGGCGCCGGGGCGATTATCGACCACCACTGATTTGCCCCACGTCGTGGTCAATTTTTGCGCCACCGCGCGCGCGACGATATCGGTGCCGCCGCCGGGCGCGATGCCAAGAATAATGCGTATGGGTTTCGCCGGGTAATCCGCAGGGCGTTGGCCCGCGGCAGGCGCGGCAAGCAGCACGCCCAACAGTGCGCACGGCAACCCGCTATTGAAGTTCACGCTACGCATCGGACTTGAATATCTCCATCGGACAAACGCGTGTTGCATTTGATTCTGCGTGTTTGGCGATAGGGCGTCAAACAGGTATTCTTCGTGCTTCGTTTTAATCGAGTTCGAAGGAATGGTAATGAATGCGTCTGTCGCTCCTGTCGTACTCACCGAACGTCCTGCCGAAGGGGTGGGCCTGATTCGCATCAACCGCCCCGAGGCGCGCAATGCGTTGAATCTCGACGTGCGCAGGCTGCTCGCCCAACATCTCACGGACATGGGCGACGATCCGTCGATACGCTGCATTGTGTTGACCGGTAATGACAAGGCGTTTGCCGCCGGCGCGGACATCAAGGAAATGGCCGGCGCGGGCGCGATTGAAATGTTATTGCGCGGCACGCATAAACTGTGGCGCACCATCGGTGCATGCCCGAAGCCGGTGATCGCAGCGGTAAGCGGTTTCGCGCTGGGCGGCGGCTGCGAACTGGCGATGACCTGCGACATCATTCTCGCCGGCGAGGGCGCGAAGTTCGGCCAGCCTGAAGTCAAAATCGGCATCATTCCCGGCGGCGGCGGCACACAACGTCTGCCGCGCGCGGTGGGCAAATACAAGGCGATGCGCTATTTGCTCACCGGTGATTTGATCAGCGCGAAGGACGCATTTGACATGGGGCTGGTGAGCGAAATCGTCGCCGACAGTGAGGTCGAAAAACGCGCGATTGCCCTAGCGCAACAAATCGCAGAACTCTCGCCGCTGGCCATCGAGCAAGTGAAAGAATGCGTGCTGCGCGGTATGGATGCGTCGCTCGACACCGGCCTCGCACTGGAGACCAAGGCGATCCAAATGCTGTTTGCGTCGCAGGATCAAAAAGAAGGCATGGCGGCGTTTATCGAAAAACGCAAACCGAAGTTCGTCGGCCGGTGATACAGGCAACCCCAAAATCTACCGCAGAGACGCAAAGGCGCAGAGGAAACGCAAAGAAGATCAAAAGCAGGTCTTTGCGAAAACTCTGCGTCTTTGCGCCTCTGCGGTGAAGGTTTTGACCTTTCTTTGATGACTGATATCGCCACCCGCGCACGCGTAATCGCCATCGCCGCATTGCTCGCTGGCGCGACCTGCATCGGCACGTCGGCGCTCTTCGTCAAAGTTAGCGAGGCGGGACCGGTGTCTACGGCATTCTGGCGCGTGTTTCTCGCGCTGCCGTTGCTGTGGGCGTGGGTGTGGATGGATCGCCGACGTTCCGCGACCACGCTGCCGAATCCACGCGCGCTCTTGTACGCCGCGGGATTTTTCTTCGCCGGCGATCTCGCGGTTTGGCATAGTTCCATTGTGTTGACCTCGGTGGCCAACGCGACCTTGCTCGCCAATCTAGCGCCGATTTTCGTCACGCTGGCGGCGTGGTTGTGGTGGCGCAAGAAACCCACCTTGATGTTTCTCGCGGGGCTGGCCGCAGCATTGGTTGGCGTGATGTTGCTGCTGCGCAGCGATTTTTCGCATACGGGCACGGCGTTGCTGGGCGATGCGCTGGGCGTGGTGACTGCGATGTTTTACGCGGCGTATCAACTGACGGTCACCAAACTACGCGGCACGGTGGGCACCGCGCGTATCATGGCGGTGAGCAGTGTGGTGACTGCGGTGCTGCTGTTACCGCTGGCGCTGTTATCGGGTGAAGTGTTTTTCCCGATCACGGGCATGGGCTGGGCCAAAGTATTCGGGCTCGCGCTGATTTCGCAAGTCGCGGGGCAAAGTCTGATTGCGTACGCGATGGCGCATTTGCCGGCCACGTTATCGTCGGTGGGCTTACTCTTGCAACCTGTGATGGCCGGGCTATTTGCGTGGATACTATTGGGTGAAACGCTGGGCGCCATGGCCATAGCCGGTGCGATACTGGTGCTGATCGGCATACGCATTGCGACGCAGGCCGAACGTAAATAACAAATTATTGTTTAAAATCAATTACTTACAATTAATCATGCCTTACGCTCAATCTCATGACGTGAACCTGTATTACGAAGCAGCGGGCACCGGTACGCCCCTCGTGTTCGTGCACGAATTCGCCGACGACTTGCACAGTTGGGAGCCGCAACTTAGATTTTTCAGCCGGCGCTATCGCTGCGTGGCGTTCAACGCGCGCGGCTATCCGCCGTCGGATGTGCCCAAGGCAGCGTCGAAATATTCGCAAGCCATCGCCACCGACGACATCGCGAATGTGCTGCGTCATTTGAAAATCGCCCAAGCGCATGTGATCGGTTGCTCGATGGGCGGCTACGCTACGCTGCATTTTGGTTTGCGCTACGCGCGCATGGCACGCTCGCTCACCGTGGTGGGTGCCGGCTACGGCTCCGACCCCGACAAGCGCCAACAGTTCTTGAGCGACACCGAAGTCATGGCGAAACGCTTCGATGAACTCGGTACGGCCGAGGCAGTGAAGCCGTATCAAATCGGGCCGGCGCGCGTGCAATTCCAGAACAAAGATCCGCACGGCTTTGCGAAATTCTGCGCCGAGTTTGCCCAGCACTCGGCGCTGGGTTCGGCCAACACGCTGCGCGGCGTGCAGGCCAAGCGACCGTCGATTTACAGTCTCGAACGCGCACTGGCGAAACTGAAAGTACCGCTGCACGTGATGAGCGGCGACGAGGACAACAACTGCATCGATCCCGGCATTTTCATCAAACGGGTATGCCCGTCGGCGTGGCTCACCATTGTGCCCAACACCGGGCATGCGGTGAACGTGGAAGAACCGGATTTGTTTAATCGCCTCACGGCGGAGTTTTTGGCGCAGGTGGATAGCGGGCGCTGGCGGCCGCGCGATCCTCGTTCGCTGAATAAATCTACAATGGCTTTGAAACGCTAACGTCAACGGCTTTTTGCCACAGAGTTCACAGAGAACACAGCGGAAAACCCACCGAAAATATCTCTGTGTTCTCTGTGAACTCTGTGGCTAAAGTTTTTAGGAGCCCAAATGAAAATCACCAAAGTCCGCGCCATCCCCATGTCCGACCCGGTACCGCCGGAGCGCCGCCACCGCACCGATCTCGGCACCAAAATGAAAAGCGACGCTACGCTGATCATCGTCGAAACCGACAGCGGTTTGACCGGCATGGGCGCCGCGCTGGGCACGCCGCCGGTGGTCGCTGCCATTGTCGAGCATGAACTCGCGCCAGACGTGGTCGGCGAAGACCCGATGTTCTCCGAGCGCATTTTCGAAAAAATGTACAACGGCTCGCGCGCGAAGCCCGCGCTCGACCGCGGTGTGCCGCAGGCCGAAACCAGCCGCCGCAGCGGCATGGTGATGGAAGCGATCGCCGGTGTGGATATTGCGATCTGGGATGTGAAGGCCAAGGCGCTGGGCATTCCGGTGTATCAGGCGCTGGGCGCGGTGCGTTCATCCGTGCGCGGCTACGCCAGCGGCGGCTGGGCGCCCGGCAATGAAGCCGAAGCCGAACTCGGCGGCTACGCGGCCAAGGGATTTACCGCCGTGAAAATGCGCGTGGTGGGCCGCGATGGCTTTTCGATTGAAAACTGTGTGCGGCGCGTGGAAGCGGCGCGGCGCGGCATCGGGCCCAATGTCGAACTGATGGTCGATGCGCATGCCTCACTCGAAACACCGGTGGCGATCCGTCTCGCCAAAGCGCTGGAACCCTACAACATCGCGTGGTTTGAAGAGCCGGTGTCGCCCGACAATCACGCGGGCATGGCCGAAGTGCGCGCGTCGACGCGTATTCCTATTGCCTCCGGCGAGCGCGAATTTTCGCGCTACGGATTC
>JAYUAH010000585.1:0-8486 GCA_043741415.1 Betaproteobacteria bacterium | reverse complement strand
CCCCTTCGCCGGCAAAACGTTTTTGCGTTTCAGTGCGATTGAGTATCGTGGCCACTTCGCTGTTAATCCGCTCGATGATGGCGGGCGGTGTGCCGACCGGCGTGGCGACGGCCCAGTAATTGGCGACTTCATAGCCGGGCAGGCCGGATTCGGCGATGGTCGGCAGCTCCGGCATGAGCGCCGTGCGTTTTGCGCCGCCGGTGGCCAGGGCTTTCACTTTGCCCGCGCGGATGATCGCATTCGAGGTCACCAATGACCCGATCAGCATATGCGCTTGTCCGCTCACCACATCGAGCAGCGCGGGATAGCCGCCTTTGTAGAGCAGGATTTGCAAGTCGATGCCGGACAGGCTGCGAAACAGCACCGACGTAAAATGCTGAAAGCCGCCCGCGGATGCGAGGTTGATGTAACCGGGCTTGGCTTTGCCGAGCGCGAGTATGTCTTTCACCGAGCTGACGGGGAATGACGGATGAATGACGAGCACGGTGGTGCCGTTGCCGAGCATCGCCATCCAGTCGAATGCTTTGGCGGCGTCATAGGGCGTCTTGCGCAAGGCCGGATTCATGGCGTAGGCCCCGACGCCATCAACCAGGTGTAGCCGTCGGGCGCCGAACGCGCGGCGATGTCCGTGCTGATAATGCCGTCGGCGCCGGCGCGGTTGTCGACCACGACTTGTTTGCCGAGACGCTCGGACAAGTGGTGCCCCATGTGACGCGCGAGGATATCGTTGCTGCCGCCGGTGGCTTGCGGCACGATAAAACGTATCGGCTTGGCGGGATAGTTCTGCACCGTGATGGTGCCAGGTGTAACTGCCGCAACTGCGGCAACAGCCGTCGCGGGCACCGCAGTGATTGCGGCTGTCGTCACGAGACGGCAACAATATACGATTCGCAAGGATTTGATGGCCGTATCCGGCATCGCGCATCGTCAAATGACAGAATTATACAAATGATAATCGCTCACGCGCCGGGATAAAACCTTTTGTTTGACCAGAAATGAGCGTGGGCGTAGCATGAACTCGACGGCTTGGGTGTTGTCTTTAATGTTGGTTGTAGATCGGCGGCTGACGCAGGCCTTATCTCATCAAGGAGAGTCATCATGGAACGCACGATACGTGACATCATTAGTCAGCAACAGCCCGTGACCGCGCCGGCGGAAATGTTTGTGCAGGAAGCCGCGCGTATGATGAAGCTACGCAGTATCGGGGCCATGACGGTGGTCGAGAACGGCGTGCTCGTCGGCATATTCACCGAGCGCGATGCGTTAAACCGCGTGGTGGCCGAGAGTCTCGATGCGCGCACCACCACGCTGTCCGAGGTGATGACGCGCGACCCGAAAACGGTGAGCGCCGATGCCACGTTTAATTCGGCGCTCGAACTTATGCACGATGGGCGCTTTCGCCATGTGCCGGTGGTCGATGTGCTCAAGCGGCCCATCGGCATGATTTCAGTGCGCGATGCGATGGGGCCGGAGCTGGAATCGTTCGTTTACGAAATGCTGCGCCAGGAGCAGATGTCGCAAGTGCTGGCGTAGCGCGTTATTTGCTTGAGTTGTCTGCAATCCATTTCAGGATCACATCCGCCACGCGCAGATTGTTTTTGTCCATCATCATCATGTGACTGTTGCCGGCAATGCCCATCGCCGGTAGCAGCGTAAATGATGCGCGGCCGCCGCCTTTGTTGATCATGTGCACCGCTTGCTGGCAGCCGTCGCGGCGCTTTTCGCCGTTCGCGCCCCACGCGCCTTTGCTGTTGTCGCCCCACACGGAAACGAACGGCACTTTGACAAATGGTGTGGCGATGTCTTTGGGCGTCACCGTTTCGCAGCCGCCTTCCACGCTGACCAAAGCCTTCACCAGGTTCGGCCGCTGGCGCGCGACATCCAGGCCCATCACGCCCGATTGCGAATGCACCATCACCACCGGCAGATTTTTAGCGGCTGTGGGAATGCGGTAGTGCACATACATCTGGTACACTTTGATGATGCCCGGTGGCGACACACCCGTGACTACCGACGAGCCGGGGTTGCCGATTTTTTGATTGCGGCCATTGACGAAAAAACTGCCTTCGTCATCGAGTTCGAGTTTTCCGCCGAGGGTCGATGCGGCCATGGTGTTTCCTGTGACGATAAGCAGTGCGCAGAACATCATACCGTTTAGCCTCGACAACAACCCAGCCATGTTGGTGCTCCCGAAGAAAGTGAGGATGGCTATTGTGGCAGCAAGCCGTGTCGCCGTATGCAATAATCTTCGCTCAGTTATGAGGAACTTATGAACAACGATTTATTGAAATATAGCGCGGCGGCATGGTTGCTCGCCGCAACCGCCGCGGCACACGCCGCCGAACCGGTGAACAATTTCCCGTCGAAGCCGGCGCGTATCATCGTCGGTTATGCAGCGGGTGGCGGCGTCGATATGGCGGCGCGGCTGGTGGGGCAGGCACTGGGCGAGTTGTGGGGCAGCAGCGTGGTGATCGACAATCGCCCCGGTGCGGCGGGCGGCATCGGCACGGAATTGACGGTAAAGGCCGCGCCCGACGGTTACACCCTGATGTTGTGCAACATTGCCACGCACGGCATCACGCCGGCGCGCGTGAAAAATCTGCCGTATGACCCGGTGAAAGATTTTTCTTTCCTCTCGCGCGTCGGCGGCAATCCGAATGTGCTGATGGCGCATGCGTCGTTGCCGGCGCGCAATATTCAGGAACTCATCGCGCACGCGAAAGCGAATCCCGGCAAGTTGAGTTACGGCTCGTCGGGTGTGGGCGCATCGCCGCATTTGTCGATGGAACTTTTGAAAATGATGGCTGGCATCAATATCGTGCATGTGCCGTACAAAGGTGCGGCACCAGCGCTGGCGGATGTGATGGGCGGACAAATTCCGCTGTCGGTGGGCAATCTGCCGGGTGGGCCGCTGGCTGCAATTAAATCGGGCAAGGTACGTGGGCTTGCGGTCACCACATTGAAGCGCAGTTCTAAAGCGCCGGACGTGCCGACCATCGCCGAGAGCGGTGTGCCGGGTTATGAAGTCAACGGCTGGTATGGCATCTGCTCGGCGAAATTGCCGCGCGCGCTCGAAACAAAAATCAACGCCGATCTGGTTAAAGTGCTCGCCACAAAAACGCTACAGCAGCGCCTCGACGATCAAGGTATCGATGTGCAGTCGTCGACGCCCGAAGAATTGGTCGCGCACGTGCGCGCCGAAATCGCCAAGTGGAGCAAGGTGGTGAAAGAAGCGAAGCTCGAAGGCAACGAATAAAAAAATCAATATAATCAAATACTTACGTATTATGCGGATTTTGGGCTTATGGCGTTGCATGTGCCTTGCGTGCGCGGCTGCATCGACAGCGCAGGCGCAGAGCACAGATGCCTACCCCACGCGCCCGATCCGCATGCTCGCGCCGTTTACTGCCGGCAGCACGGTGGATGTGATGGCGCGCGTGGTGCAGGAGCAACTGACGAATCGCCTCGCGCAAAACATCGTGATCGATAACCGCCCCGGTGCCAACGGCATTATCGCGACGGATATGGTGGCCAAGTCGCGACCCGACGGTTACACGATGTTGATCAGCACCGGCTCGTTCACCGGCAATGTGATCGCCACAAAAAAACTGCCGTATGACACGGTGCGAGATTTTGCGCAGATCACACAAATCGCGCGCTCGTATGGTTTGCTGTTGGTGGTACATCCGGGCGTGACGGCGCAGTCGGTTAAAGAGTTGGTCGCATTCGCCAAAGCCAATCCGCGCAAGTTAAGTTACGCCTCCAGTGGCGTCGGCAATATGACGCACCTGGTCGGCGAGTTGCTCAATGTGCTGGGCGGCATTGAGTTGAATCACGTGCCGTACAAAGGCAGCGCGCCCGCGTTGACCGATGTGATAGGCCGCCAAGTGGACATGACGTTTATTTCCACGGTGTCGGTGATGCCGTTCATCAAGGCCGGGCGCGTGCGTGCGCTGGCGCTGACCGGCGGCGACCGCTCGCCGGTGATGCCCAACGTGCCGACGTTCAAGGAAGCAGGCTTTCCGGAATTTGAAATGACCGGCTGGTATGGCTTGTGGTTTCCGGCGAAAACGCCCGATGCTATCGTCAACCGGATCAACGCGGAAATCAAACGCGCGGTAGCAACGCCGGAAATGAAGGCTAAACTGGATGAGCTCGGCGTGATCGCAGTGGCCTCCACGCCGGTCGAGTTCGCCAGATTTTTGCGGGACGATTTGGCGTTGCAAATGCGCATTGCGAAAAAGGCGGGGATAGAACCGCAGTAATTTCCAAACAGGGAGAAAGTCGTGTACGAATATTTTCCAAACAATTACACGTGGAGTCTCGCGGTGATGTCCGCGCTCAATCGCGGCGGGCAGATTGCCGAGGTGGATGAGGCGTGTCGGCCGCTGAAAGAAATCGCCGGCATCAAGGCGCTGGCAGGTGACCCGACACAGCAACGCGCGTGGTTCGAAAGCTGGATGCGAGTCGCCGAGCGCGTGCAGCGTCTGGGTGAGGCCGACGAGGCGACAGGGCATCCGCTTTCGGCGGGGCGCAAATATTTGCGCGCGGGCATTTATTATTTGCTGGCGGAGCGCATGCCCAGCCACAAAGATCCGCGCCGGCTCGATGCCTACAAGCGCGGTATCGAGATTTACAAGCGCGGATTGATTTGCCGCAAAGAGCCGGTGGAGTTTGTTGAAGTACCGTTCGGCAAGCACAAATTGCCGGCGATATTTATGAAAGCGCCGGTGTCGGGTAACAATGGCCGCGCGCCGTGCGTGGTGCACTTCGACGGGCTCGATGTGACCAAGGAAATTATTTACTCGGCGGTGGCGGATGAGTTTCGCCGGCGCGGTGTGTCGCTGCTGATCGTCGATCATCCCGGCGTGGGTGCGGCGTTGCGGCTGCTTAATTTGCCGAGTGGGCCGGATACCGAAAAGCCCGCGGGCGCCAGCATCGATTATTTGGAGACGCGTGCCGACGTTGATCCGAAACGCATCGGCATCATGGCGTTGTCGCTGGGCGGCTATTACGCGCCGCGCGCCGCGGCGTTCGAAAAACGCTTCGCCTGTGCCGTGGCGTGGGGTGCGATCTACGATTACCACGCGTGTGTCAGCGACCGCATCGGTGGCCGCGGCGAGCCCTCGGTGCCGGGTTATGCCGAGCACGTGAACTGGGTATTCGGTTGCGACAAAATCGAAGACACGCTGAAAATCGTGAAGCAGATGACACTCGATGGCGTGGCCGATAAAATCACCTGTCCGTTGCTGATCGTGCACGGCGAGAACGATCGCCAGGTGCCGCTGTGGCATGCTCAGCGCACTTACGATGAAGCAGTGAACAGCCCCGGTCGTGAATTGAAGATTTGCAGCTTGCTCGATGGCGGCGCGGAGCATTGTGGCGCCGACAATGGATCGCTGGTGGTCGATTACATGGCCGATTGGGTGGCCGAGAAACTTAGTGGTAGCGTGAAGGGGATATAAACTTCGTTTGCCACAGAGGACACAGAGGACACAGAGGAACACAGAGAAAACCGATTGGGGATCCTCTGTGTCCTCTGTGGCTAAAATTTTTTTAAACACAATAGGTTATACATGAATCATCCACAAGAAATCCCCGTGCGCGAACGCGTCAGCGCCGAAGAATGGGGCATGCGCGTTAATCTCGCGGCGGCGTATCGCGTGGCTGCGCACATGCGCTGGACCGATTTGATTTACACCCACATCTCGGCGCGCGCGCCGGGGGGTAAGCCGCATTTTTTGTTGAACGCGTTTGGTTTGATGTGGGACGAAGTCAACGCGTCGAATCTGGTCACCGTGGATTACGACGGTGAAATTGTTGACGACCCGACAGGGCTCGGCTGCAACCGCGCGGGCTTTGTGATTCACAGCGCCATCCATAAAGCGCGCCCGGAAGTGAATTGCGTGATGCACACGCACACTGCGGCGGGCATCGGCGTATCGGCGCAGGAACAGGGGTTGCTGCCGCTGTCGCAGCACGCGATGCGCTTGACCGGCAATGTGAGTTATCACGACTACGAGGGCGCCGCGCTCGAACTCGATGAGCGCGAGCGTCTTGTCACCGACATGGGCAACTGCATGACCATGATTCTGCGCAACCACGGCCTGCTCACTGCCGGACGCACGGTGCGCGAGGCCGTCGACTATATGTATTACCTCGAGCGCGCTTGCCAGGCGCAGATTGCGGCGATGGCGGGCGGGGCCAAGCTGGTGATGCCGTCGAAGGAAATCGCCGAAAAGGTCGCGGCGCAGTTTGAGCGGCCGGGCTATCAGGAGAAAAAGGGTGAATGGCGAGCGCTGTTGCGCGCGCTCGACAAAACCGATCCGTCGTATAAGAACTAAATCGCAATATCACGATACTTGCAATTCAACAGGGAAAATGGATATGGATATGACAGCAAGCAAGGGCCAAATGTCGCAGCCCAAAGATTACAAAATGATCGTCGAGAAAGACGTGTGGATACCGTTGCGCGACGGCACGCGTGTGTGCGCGGATATTTTCAGGCCGGAGAGTACCGGCGAAAAATTTCCGGTGATCATGTCGCTCGGCCCCTACATGAAAGACAAGCTGTGGGTGCCGCCGCCCGATCTGGAAGAAAAGCCCAATCCCCACATGAACTGGGAAACAGTCAATCCCGAATGGTGGTGCCCGCGTGGTTATGCGATGCTGCGGGTAGACACGCGCGGCTCGGGTAAATCACCGGGTAAATCAGAGCCGAGTTCGTATCAGGAATCGCTCGATGCGTACGACTGCATCGAGTGGGTGGCGAAGCAAAGCTGGTGCAGCGGCAAGGTCGGCACCTGCGGTATTTCGTATCTGGCGGCGTTTCAGTGGAAGGTGGCGGGGCTGCAACCGCCGTCGCTGAAATGCATTATTCCGTGGGAAGGCCGCGCCGATCAGTATCGCGATCAGGCGTATCACGGGGGTGTCTTTGCAATGGGCTTCATTGCCAATTGGGCCAACCGCGGCACCGCGTGGAATTTGCTCGACAAGCCGCACACGTATAACCCGGACGCGTTCGATAACAATTTGCTGTGGAACTTCATGCGCAATAGCCTAGATTCAGAATATTGGCGCATGTGCAGCGCGCGCTGGGACAAGATCGAAGTGCCCATGATGAGTGCCGGCAACTGGAGCGGCTTTGGCATGCACCTGCGTGGCAACACCGAGGCGTGGCTCAACGCGAAATCGAAGCACAAAAAATTGCGCATCCACAGCGGCACGCACTTTCATGCGTTCTACTCGGAAGAAGGGCGCATCGATCAGTTGCGGTTTTTGGATCACTGGTTGAAAGGTATCGACACCGGCTTCATGGACGAGCCGCCGGTGAAACTCGAAATCCGTACCGGCGGCACCGAGCGCTCAACGTTTCGCTTCGAAGACGACTGGCCGATTCCGCGCACGCAGTGGACTAAAATGTATTTACGTATCGACCGCGAAGCGGGCGCCAATGCAAAATCAGTGGAAGGTGGGGTGGTCAAAGAGCCGGTGGTGACCGAGTCGAAGGTGAGCTACGGTGCAGCCGCGCCCTCGCGCCCAGGCAAAATCCCGCGCGGTGCGTCGTTCGAGACCGCGCCGATGAGTGAGGACACCGAAGTCACCGGGCACATCGTGCTCAATGTGTGGGTGTCGAGCACGAATGAAGACATGGATATTTTCGCCACCATTCGCAACATCGACCCGTCCGGCAACGATGTGATGGAAATGGGGCAAATGGGCGAGCCGCTGCAGTGCGTGACCAAGGGTTGGTTGCGTGCCTCGCATCGCAAGCTGGATGCGGCGAAGTCACTGCCGTATCGGCCTTATCACGCGCACAATGAACGATTGCCGCTGAAACCCGGCGAGTCGGTCGAATGCCAGGTGGAAATTATTGCTACCTGCATGGTGTTTAAAAAAGGCCACAAACTGCGTCTGGATATTTCGCCGGCGGATGGCGTGGGCACGCAGCACTTCACGCATTTTCATGGGGACTACAATCAGGGTGGTGTTAGCACCATACACTCGGGTGGGGATAAGCAGACTTATTTGTTGTTGCCGATCATCCCACCTAAATAAGTCGTCGAAGTAGTTCCATCCGTTCGGGCTGAGCTCGTCGAAGCCGCTCTCCTGTTGAATGCCCTTCGATAGGCTCTCAAGAAACAGCAAAGGAATTGCTTTTGAATCAATGGGATGAGGATATCGCATTTTATGTGGATGTTGCGCAAACGGGGGCGAGGGTGAAGCCCAAAGCAGCGGCCTTGCGTTGCAAATATCGCACCGTGCGATCCTTGATTTGTTGTTCATAGTGATGCTCCGAGCGTTCAACGAAGGCTTCGCCGCGCGTCAGCGTGGTGTAGATCCTGTAAGCTTCTCGTTGATGACTTAACAAACGAGAGATCATGAAATCAGACGAGCAGCATAGCGCACTGGAAGTCATCAAGAAAGAGCAGTTAAAGCGTCGTGTGTTCACGGTGGAATTCAAAGCGGAGGTGGTGCGTCACAAG
>JAYUAH010000584.1:0-8493 GCA_043741415.1 Betaproteobacteria bacterium | reverse complement strand
CGTACATCAACACGTCTTCACCGACCAGATCAATCACCGCGTTGGTGAGTTTCAGGCCCTCGGGAATTTCGATGCTCTGATAATAACGCCCGCTCATCACATATTCGCTCGGCATCATTTTCAGATCGGGAATTTCCGAACGTATGGTGCGCGCGTGCTCGTCGATGCGCGCCATCCAGAACGGCAGCCAGCCGTGGCCCGCTTCGAGTGTGCCGATGCGCAGCTTCGGGTAACGATCCATCAGCCCCGAACCAATGAGTGAAGCCATGTTGCGCATGCCGCACCATGGATGCGAGGCCGAGCGTTGCAGAAAAAGATTTTCCCAGTTGTCGGTGCCGCCCGGCGCATACGGCGGCATCACGGTGAAGGTGTGCAGCGTCACCGCGAGATCGTGTTCCGCGGCAGCAGCCCACACCGGTTCGAAATCCGGATGATCCAGCGGCATGCCGTACGGCGCATACGGCAGCACGCCCCATGCCCAGCGCGATTTGCCCCAGCGCTTGATCTCCTCGACCGCGCTGTTGATATCGCGCCCGCAGGCGAGTATCACGCCGCCGAGCCGACCGGGAAACTTGCCGCAGTACGCCTCCATCCAGCGGTGATAGGCGCGATACATGCCGGCTTCGAGCGCTACGTCATCGGTGGAGGTCCACGTACCAAACCAGCCCGACGGCAATGTGAGATTCACATCGACGCCTTCGAAATCCATGTCCTTGATGCGCTCGGCGGCATCGGCATCCACCAGCGGCGAGACTTCGCGTTTCTTTGCGACACCGGTAAAGCCCGCCATGTAACCGCCGGGATTTGAATCCGCCTTGGCGGTGCCCAGCTTGCGCCGATAGCGGCGCTGACCGCGGTTGTAAGTGATGTCGCCTTTTTTATTCACCGATTTGAATTCCGACCACGCGGCGAGTTTGCTGCGCTCGGCGTCGGTCATGAACGGGTCGAGCACGTTCATCAACGGGCCGACGTGGGTGTCGGAATCGAAAATTTTGTAACCGTCTTTTGCCATCGCTTTCTCCCGGGCATCATTCAAGAAAACCAACATCTAAAAACCTTTTGCCACAGAGGACACAGAGAACACAGAGGAAATCTAAACCAAGAAATTCTCTGTGTCCTCTGTGGCAAACGCATTTACTTCTTGTATTTGTTCAACATCTCCGCCGGAAAATATTTTTCCTCCAACATGCGCTGCTTGTCCGCGCCCTCACCTTCCGGCCCCACATCGGGCCGCGGATACGGTTTGTCCTTACGGCTCGCCACAAAATCTTCCCACGCCGCGATGCCCCGCGCGTTGAAATCCTGCATGAAATCCCACATCGCCGCCCACAGCACGTGATGCGTGAAGCCGGGATACCACGCGATGGTCACACCCAGCGCCAGATGTTCTTCGAGACTCAAATAACGCCCGAGCTTGCCTTTCATGAACGACAGCGGGCAACTCACCGTTGTGCGCGCGCGCTTGATTTCATCGGGTGAGTGCGGCGATTCGAGTTGCACCCAATCCACGCCCGCCACTTCACGATACGCTTTCAACCGCGCCATCGTGTCGTCGAGATCGCTGTTCGCGGCATCTCGCGCGTAACACTGGGCCATGATCACGAAGTTTGGATCGAGCTCGTTTTTCATATCCACCGCGGCACGGTAGCGTGCGATGGCCTGCTCGATGGGCACCACTTCCACGCCGGCGGTTTGCGTTTTGCGTTTGCCTTCGATCGGCTGATCGTCGATACGGATGCCGGCGATACCCGCGTGGATGCTTTCGCGCACCAGCCGCCGCACCGCCATGATGCCGCCGTGGCCGGTGTCGCCGTCGATGATGATCGGAAAATTTACGCTGTTGGCGATCCAGCCGGCGATCTGCACGCACTCAGTCATGGTGGCGGTGCCCACATCCGACATGCCGGTGTAGTTGCCGACCACGCCGCTGGTGCCGACGAACGCGGCTTCGCAGCCCGCTTGTTCCATGATGCGTGCTTGCTGGGCCGTAGGCGTGTGCAGCACCGTCAGCACCTTGCCTTTGCGATGGATGAGTTCCTGCAGGCGTTTGGTTTTTTCGGTGGGTTTCATAGCGGGCTTTCGTAATCGGCGATGGCAATTTTACGCCCAACACTGTGTGCGCGTCGCATCGCTCTCACATCACGGACAGCGGGTTTGACCCTGCCCGCGCGCCGGCGTAGGCTAAAACGCAATGAAACACTCACGCCTCGGCGTTGCCCTACTACTCGCGCTCGTGCTCGGCGCTATCGCGCCGGCACATGCCGCCGAAGCCTACCCCAACAAACCCGTGCGCGTGATGGTGGGCACCACGCCGGGCAGCGGCTCGGACTTGATGATGCGTCTCGCCGCCGCGAAACTGAGCGAAAAATGGAATCGCTCGGTGGTGATCGACAATCGCGCCGGCGCCTTGGGCTCGGTCGCCATCGAGATCGCCGCCAACGCCGCGCCCGACGGCTACACGCTGTTGACCTTGAGCGCGCAAAACATCGCCGGTATGGCGGCCAAGCGCGCGCCGATGGATCTTGCCCAAGCGTTCATCCCGACGGTGCAGATGGTGACACTGCCTTATCTGTTGGTGGTCACCCCTACGCTGCCGGTGAACAACGTCAAGGAATTGATTGCGCTGGCGAAGGCCAAGCCGCTGATTTATGCCTCGAGCGGCGCGGGCTCGGTGGTGCATCTGGCGATGGAGTTGTTCAAAGCCGCGGCCGGCGTAGAGATGACGCACATTCCGTACAAAGGCAGCGGCCAATACCTGGTGGATGTGATGGGCGGGCGCGTGCAACTCTCGTTCACCAACGCACTCACCGCGGCGCCCATGGTGCGCATCGGCAAATTGCGCGCGCTGGCCATTTCCACCGCGCGACGCGCGCAAGCGTTTCCCGATTTGCCCACGGTTGCCGAATCCGGCTTGCCGGGTTTTGATGTGGGCAGTTGGAACGGCGTGTTCGCGCCCGCCAAAACACCCGACGCGATTATCCACATCATCAACCGCGACGTCGCGGCGGCTACCAACACGCCGGAGATGAAAGAAAAAATTTCCGCCGATGCCGCCGAAATTGCGCCGCCAAACACGCCCGCGCAATTTCGCAGCCTGGTCGTGCGCGAAATTCAAATGTGGGAGAAAATCGTTCGCACCTCGGGCATACGTATCGAATAGGCATCGATTCGTGTGTTATCATAAGTATTTGATTTTATTGAATTTTTATGGATACAACCATGGATACTACTGGTGCGCCTCAACAAAACTCAGCGGCCAGCCAAGACGCGTCGCGCAAACTCGCGCGTCACGCCACGACGTTGCGTTACGAAGCAATCCCGCGCGAGTTGCTCGAACTCACCAAGCAATGCGTGCTCGACACGCTGGGCGTGGCCATCGGCGCGAGTGGCATCAATGACGAAGCGAAACTCGTGCACGACTACGTGCGCGATCTTGGCGGCAAAGCCGAAAGCACGATCTGGGGCTTCGGCGGCAAAGCGCCCGCGCCGTGGGCGGTGTTCGTCAACGGCAGCTTGGGCCACATGCTCGACTATGATGATGTGAGCGACGGCGGGCATGTCAGCATTTCGACGATTCCGCCAGCTTTCGCTGTTGCAGAAAAGCTAGCTGGCGTGAACGGAAAAGATTTTCTCACTGCCATCGTCGCCGGCACCGACATCCACACGCGCCTCTCGCTCGCCATCGATATTCCCGACTGGACCATGGCGGAAGGCTGGTTCGCCACACAACTGTTCGGCTTCATTTCCGGCGCGGCCACCGCGGGCCGCCTGCTGAATCTCGACGAAGCAAAAATGGAAAACGCGCTCGGCATCGGCTACAACCAGATGAGCGGCAGCCGGCAAATGGCGGTGGGCGCGGCCACGCATATGCGCGCGATGCAGGCAGGCATATCCGGGCAGGCCGCCACTGCCGCTGCCGAAATGGCACGGCGCGGCATCATCGGCGACAAGGAATTTCTCGAAGGGCGCTACGGCGTATTCCACAACTACGTGCGCACCGGCACGCCGGATTGGGATGCGGTGATCGGCGATCTGGGCACGCGTTTTCCGCTGCTCAATACCCACGGCTTCAAAGTGTGGCCCGCGTGCGCTTACACGCGCCCGACCAACGCCGCCACGCTGATCCTGCGCAACACCCACAAACTAAAACCCGAAGACGTAGCAGCCATCACCATCATCGGCGGCACCGGCGGCACGCAATTGCTGTGCGAACCCCTCGACAAAAAACGCCGCCCGCAAGTGAGCATCGACGGCAAATACAGCATCCCCTTCACCACCGGCGTGATGATGGCGCGCGGCAATGTGAAGCTGCGCGACTACACCGATGCAGGGCTGCGCGATCCGGCTGCACTCGCCATGGCCGACAAGGTCAGTTACCGCGCCGTGCCCGGCGCAAAAATGGAACGCGGCGGATCGTCAGGCTCTATCGGCATGGTCGCGGTCGAAATCAAAACCAAAGATGGCCGCGTGCTTACCAGCCAACCCGACAGCGTGCCCGGCGATCCAAAGCAACGTGTGGGCTGGGAAGTGATCGAAAGCAAATTCCGCGACTGCGTATCGTTTGCGGCTAAACCCATTGCGGCGAAAAATATCGACCGCGTAATTGAGCTGGTGCGCGATCTGGAAAATCAGCGGGATGTGACGGAGATTATGCGGTTAATCTAATTGCGCTGTTTGCAACACCATACAATTCGTTCAGCAATATTCAAAAAGGAGAGGACATGCCCAGCGTTCTTGAAGGCATACGCGTCATCGATTTCGGCCAATACATCGCAGGCCCCATGGCAGCCATGCTGCTGGGCGACCAGGGGGCGGACGTCATACGCGTCGATCCGCCGGGCGGGCCGCGCTGGAATACGCCGGCCAATGCCACCTGGAACCGCAACAAGCGCAGCATCGTCCTCGATCTGAAAAAGGACGCAGACCGCGAGACGGCGCGGCAGCTCATCGCGAGTGCCGATGTGGTGATCGAAAACTTTCGTCCCGGGGTGATGGACCGCCTCGGTCTGGGCTCCGCCGCCATGACCACGGCAAACCCTCGCCTCGTCTACTGCTCGCTGCCGGGCTTTGGCGCGGACGATCCGCGTGCCCAGGTCAAAGCCTGGGAAGGCGTGCTGGGCGCGGCCACTGGGGCCTATCGTTCGAGCCATGCGACTCAAGGCCGGCCCGTCTACACCGTCGTGCCCTACGGCTCGACCTACGCGGCCTTCCTGTGCGCGGTTAGTGTTGCCATGGCGCTGAATGCGCGGGCACGTTCCGGTCTCGGCCAGTGCGTGGAGATTCCACTGTTCGATGCAACCTTTACCGTGGTCGGCGCGCGCGGCCTGCTGGTCAACGGTAAACCCGAGGCCGAACCGGAATTCAACTGGAGCCGGCAACTGCCGTGCAAGGACGGGCGCTGGTTCATGTACGTGGCGAACAACAAAAAGTTCGAGGCCTTCATCAAGCGCATCGGTATGGATCAATGGCGCGACGCCAAGCTGCCCGCGAATGAACTGGCGCAGAAATTCGACGAAGTGATGCGCACCCGCACTGCAAAAGAATGGGAAAACATCGTTGCAGACATCGGCTCCGAAGGCGTGATCTGCCACTCCAGTGCCGAATGGCTGAAGCACCCCCAGGCGCTTGGATCGAAGATCATCGCCGACTACGACGATCCTGAACTGGGCCGCTTTCGTGGCCCCGGTATCAACACGCGCCTTTCGATCACGCCGGGCGCGGTGCGCACGCCGCGCCCGAAGACGGATGCGCATCGCGCGGAGATCCTGAAAGAACTTGCGTCCCAAAGAATCTCCCCTCTCCCGTCGGGAGAGGGGTCGGGGGTGAGGGAAGAAGTGCTGCACTCCGCACTCCAAGACGTAAAAGTCGTCGACCTGTGCATCGTCCTAGCCGGCCCCACCTGTGGCCGCACCCTGGCGGAGTTCGGCGCCGATGTCATCAAGATCGACAGCCCGCACACCCGCACTGTACTGCGGCATAACGACATCAACCGCGCCAAGCGCAGTGTGCTCATCGACCTCAAAACCAAAGAGGGGCTGGAGATTTTCTGGAGGCTCGTCGATAAAGCCGACGTGGTATTGCAGAATTTCCGCGCCGGCGTCGCCGAGAAACTCGGCATCGGTTACGAACAGGTGCGCGCACGCCGGCCCGACATCATCTACGGCTCCATGAATACCTTCGGCCATATCGGCCCCTACGCCGGCCGTCCCGGCCACGAGCAGATCGGCCAGGCGGTGTCGGGCATGCAGGTGCGCTACGGCTCGGGCAAGCCTGCCACCGCGCCTTTCGCCGCCAACGACTACGGCACCGGCCTGATGGCCTGCTATGGCGTGGCGCTGGCCCTGCTGCACCGGCGCCGCACCGGCGAAGGACAGTTCGTCGATAGCGCGCTCGCTTACACGGCCACCATGCTGCAATCGGCGCTGCTGCAGGATTACCCAGGCAAGCAGTGGAACGAACCGCACGGCCAGGAGGCAACGGGCAGCGGGCCGCTAAACAGGTTTTATCAGGCCAGTGACGGTTGGTTGTTCCTCGCGGCACGTGCGGGCGAGCTTGGGCACTGCGCAGAATTGGCCGACCTCGCAGGGCGCAGTGATGCAGACCTTGAGCGCGAACTGGAAGCACGCCTGCGCAGCCGCAGCGTGGCGGCATGGGTAGATGTGCTCACCAATGCTGGCATCGGCGCTCACCGCGTCGTGCCCAGCCTGGTCGAGCTGATGACCGATCCGCTGGTGCAGGCGCGCGGCCTCGCCATCACCCGCGATCACGAAGGCTTCGGGCCCATCACCACCACGGCGCCCGGTGTAAAGCTGTCACGTACGCCAGTGACGGTAGGGCGTGCAGCGCCTAAACCCGGATCGGATGCTGCGTCTGTGCTCGCGGAAATCGGCATGAGCGGCGAACTGGAGCGATTGATCCGCGAACGCGTTATTACGGTGGAGGGGGTTAAGGCGGGGTGCTGAAAAACCGTCGTGCACGGGGACAACGAAAATCAATTCGTCGTTGGCCCCTTAGAAATTGGACGAAGACAAAATGGAAAATGCACTGGGCATCGGCTACAACCAGATGGGCGGCAGCCGCCAAATGGCCGTGGGTGCAGCAACACATATGCGCGCCATGCGGGCGGGCTTTGCCGGGCAGGCCGCAACAGCGGGCGCTGAGATGGCACGGCGCGGCATCATCGGCGACAAGGAATTCCTCGAAGGGCGATACGGGATGTTTCACAACTATGTACGCACCGGCACGCCCAATTGGGATGCGGTCATCGGCGATTTGGGCAAACGCTTTCCGCTGCTCGACACCCACGGCTTCAAGGTGTGGCCCGCGTGCGCCTATACGCGCCCGACCAACGCCGCCACGCTGATCCTGCGCAACACCTACCAATTAAAACCCGACGATGTGGAAACCATCACCATCGTCGGCGGCACCGGCGGCACCCAATTGCTATGTGAGCCGATCGAGAAAAAGCGCCGCCCCAAAGTTGCCATCGACGGCAAATTCAGCATCCCCTTCACCACCGGCGTGATGATGGCGCGCGGCAATGTCACGCTGCGCGATTACACCGACGAAGGTTTGAGCGACCCGGCAGCGTTGGCGATGGCCGACAAAGTAAGCTACCGCGCCGACCCCACCCAAAAAATTACACGCGGCGGCTCCGGCGGCTCCATCGGCATGGTCGCGGTGGAAATCAAAACCCGTGATGGCCGTGTGCTCAGTAGCAAGCCGGACAGCGTGCCCGGCGATCCGAAACAGCGCGTGGGCTGGGATGTGATCTCAACCAAATTCCGCGATTGCGTATCGTTCGCGGCCAAGCCCGTGCCAACGAAGAATGTGGATCGCGTAATTGAGTTGGTGCGTGATTTGGAGAAGCAGTCTGACGTAACGGAAATTGTGCGGCTGCTGACGTAGGGCAGCCGTGAAATCGCGCGGATCGCCACACCAAATTCTTGTAATGCACAACTAAAACATCATCTGCCCGCCATTGATCTGTATCGATTGCCCGGTGACATAACTTGACGCCGGGCTGCACAGAAAACGCACGACTGTTGCAATTTCCTCCGCATCACCCTTGCGCGCCAGCGGAATCATGGAATCGCCCAACGGCGCCGCGCGGCCTGCGGCGCGCACGGTGTTCATCTGCCCCGGCGCGATGCAGTTGGCGCGGATGTTGCGGTCGCCAAATTCGCGTGCGAGGCCGCGTGTGAAGCCTACCAGCCCATGCTTGGCCACCGAGCCATGAATGCGCTTCTTGGCGCCGGAGAGCGACATCATGCCGCCCAGCGTGACAATGCTGCCGCCGCCATTGGCGATCATCGACGGTAAACACGCCTGCGCCAGATAAAACGCGCCATCCAGCGTGATGGCGAGCGGTGTGCGCCATTCGTCGTAACCCAGTTCCAGAAACGGCTTTTCGGTGCGCACCGAGGCGTTCAGCACCAGAAAATCCACGCGGCCGAATTTCTTCAATACATCATCGGCCATGGCCTTGGCCTG
>JAYUAH010000583.1:0-3664 GCA_043741415.1 Betaproteobacteria bacterium | reverse complement strand
AATCCGTTGTCGTAAGGGACCTTACGGAAAATCATCACGCGCATCGCCTGTCGATTCCTACGCGGAATTTTTGTTAAGTCCGACAGGCTGCTAGCGCCATCCACACCGCGCGCAGAGCGGGTTTTAGTCGGGCATTCACGAGTGCGCTTCCTGTTTTTCCTCGTCGGCGACAGGGGCGCCGCTTGCGGGCTGGGCTTGCTGATAGAAGTACACGCCGAAGGTGAGGCGGCCCGGGTTTACCGGCGCACGGTCGCGCGTGGCGGCCAGCGCTTCTGCGGCGCGATTGTTAACCGTGCGCAGCGCACGCATGCCTTGCTTGGTGGCGATCTCGCGGATAGTCGCGATGGCGTGCGCGTCGAGCCCGTCGTAATGCACGCAACGCTCAAGCATCGGCGGCACGTTGCCCATTACATTGTGCGCGGTTGCGGCCACGTGGTCGTGCAGGTCGTGTGCAAAGTAGAATACCTTTTCCGAGTCGCCTTCGGCGGGGATGAATGCTTCGGTTCTGAGACTGACCTGATTTTGTGCGTCGATTTCAGCAATGCCGCGACGCACCCACTCATCGAGTACTGCGCGCGGATGAATGTCGGTGCTGATACTCTTGACCAAAAATTCAAACGATCGTTCGCCACCGTCTTGTGCAAAACGCGCCAACGGCTTGGGCACGCCGTCGTCATCGACGTAAGCGGAGTTGGCATTCCACGCTGCAATGATTTGTGCGGTGAGGGAAATCTCCGGCTCGATATCCTTGTTCGCCCCGGGCGGGCCATGGCGCAGGCGTTTCACATCCTTGCGATGCACGCCAGTCAATAGACTCACGCGCGAATCGGTTTGGCGTTTTTTGTCGAGCGTGAACTCTTTGTCTGCGATTTCAACGAAGACACTTTTTAGCATCTCGGAAACTGCGGGGTAGTAGATGCCTCGAGCGAGCATGACGCGCACCAACGGTCGCAAGATGCGCTTGAACGCATCGTTCCAGGCGCGACTGAGATCGTTGTTTTGCCCATCAGGCGACGTAGACATATTATCTTAAGTCCATGAATATATTGAATTTTACTAACAATATCATGAATCTCTCAATAAATGGGAAATATTCACGGTTTATCGATAAGGGCGTCTCGACGTGGAGCACGTCGAACCCCTTCCCTAACGTATTTCTGGCAAATCTCTGGCGGATCGCGCAGCCGCCAATTCGATCGGATGGAGCTTACGCCGCGAGCCGCAAGATAGACGCATTGCGCGGCGGCTTTGCCAGATAGCGTTTGAGTATTTTGTAAGTGTCGACGTCGAACACCGGTGTCGCGCGGCCGGCGGCGATTTCGTGCAACTCGGTCTCGTTATTCGCCGTACCCAGATAGCACCAGCGATCCATGACGTGCAATTCAGTGCCCTCGCCATCCGGCGTGTTTTCGCGGATCGCGATGCGTCCGGCGAAGGGCCACGGCAGCGTACGCAGCGAACCCAAGGCTTCTTTCAGTCGCAGCGCGTGCTGCGCTCGCGACTCCAGTCCGACGCACGCGCCGCGGCAACGCTTGATCTGATGCGCGAAGCACGCGCCCTCGCGCTTTTCCAGGCCCAGCAGAATATTGCATAGCCCATGCGTTGCGGCAATTTCGCGCAGCGCCTCTATCGCTGTCGCGCGCGAGCGAAATAGGCCATACAAATCACCAAAATGTGCGGGGTCGATATCGGCGGCGGTGGCCAGGCGCGGCGCGCTGTCGCTATCCACATCGCGCCAATGCCACGCACACAATTGCGTATTGCGGCGCAGCTGCCGGTTGTGCACGGGTGCCAGTTGTTTGACCAATCGCGATTCCAGCAGCAAAGCGCCCAGCTCGCCGGCAGTCTGCTTGTAGTCGATACGCTTGATTTGCTGCGCGATTTGCATGTCTTTGTTGACGCGGTGGTCGCCGGAAAAATGCGACATCACGCGCGAACGCATGTTGATGCTTTTGCCGACATACAGCACCACGTCGTTATCGCCATAGAATAAATAAACACCGGGGGCTTCCGGGATGTGATCGAGCGCCAGATCGGGCAGGCCCGCCGGCACGCTTTGCGACTTTAACAGCAGGTCAACCGCGGATTGCACTAGCGTGGGTCCGTGTTCCGCGCTCCATTTTTGCGCCAGCAGCCACAGCACTTTGGCGTCTCCCAACGCGCGGTGGCGTGCCTCGCAATTCAGGTCGTGGCGTTCCAGCAGCGTATCGAGATTATGCCGTGCGTGTTGCGGGTAGAGTTTGCGCGAGAGCTTGACCGTGCACAGCACGCGCGCATTAAAGCTCACGCCGCAGCGGCGAAACTCATTTTTGAGAAAGCCGTAGTCAAAGCGCGCGTTATGGGCGACAAACAGTTTGCCCTTCAGCCGTTTCAACACTTCATCCTGAATGTTCGCAAACTCAGGCGCCGGCGCGACCATATCGTTGGTAATGCCGGTCAACGACTGTATCATCGGCGGAATGCTCATGCCCGGATTCACCAGCGTCGACCATTCGCTGATCAGGCGCCCGTGATTGACCTCGATAATGCCGATTTCCGTGATGCGGTCATGCGTGGCGGTTGCACCCGTGGTTTCCAAGTCGACAAAAACGATGTGTTGATCAAGCATGAGCCCAAGCCAGTGACGGGTGAAATAATTCTGCTTGATTCTAATTCAGGAAGTAGTGCCCGACAAACGCTGATTTCGATACACTATGGTTATGAAGTCCGCAATAACCGCCGCCAACTCGCAGCAAGACCTCGACGACGATGAGGCAGCGCCGCCATTGCCGCGTGGCGTTAAGAATTACATGACGCCGGGCGGCTATACGCGCCTGAAAGACGAGTTGACGCAGTTGCTCAACATCGAGCGGCCTGAGTTGGTAAAAGTAGTGTCGTGGGCGGCGTCGAACGGCGACCGCTCCGAAAACGGTGACTATTTGTATGGCAAAAAACGCCTGCGTGAGATCGACCGGCGCATACGTTATCTCACGCGCCGGCTGGAAAATTCGGAAGTGGTCGATCCGGCCGCCCGCGGTGCTACCGAGCAGATTTTTTTTGGTGCAACCGTGACCTATGCGGACGATGCCGGTGCGGAGCAGACTATCACCATCGTCGGACTCGACGAGGTTGACCCGGTGCGCGGTCACGTGAGCTGGATTTCGCCGGTGGCCGGGGCCTTGATCAAACACCGTACGGGGGATACGGTTACCCTGCGCACGCCGGCCGGACCGCAGCAAATTGAAATTGTCGATGTGCGTTACGAGGCGCTCGCGTGAGTACACCGTTGAACAAGCCCGCGAAGGCGCCGTCGTTTTTTAGCGTGGCGTTATCCACCTGGCGCGCGGTCAATGCGCCGTACACGCGCGCGGGGCGCAGCGACGATCTGCCCGACGGCATCGTCAAGCTCAGCATCAAAGCCATCGCCGGTGCGCGCAGTGCCGATACGCTGGGTGCCGAGCGCGAAGGCACCGGCGTGGTGATTGACTCGGGCGGCCTTATATTGACGGTGGGGTATCTGGTGATCGAAGCGGGTTCCATACTCGCCATGGCGCCGGACGGGCGCGTCTATCCGGCGACTGTCATAGGCTTTGATCACGCCAGCGGCTTCGGACTGTTGCGCGCCGCGACCACGGTGGCCAAGCGGCCCTTGCGCTGCGGCGATGCTTCAAAGCTCACGGCCCTG
>JAYUAH010000582.1:0-8511 GCA_043741415.1 Betaproteobacteria bacterium | reverse complement strand
GGATGCTCGAGGGAGTGCCTGGGCTGGCGGAAATAGAGATGATGGGGGAAATTACCTATCGCATCGAACAGGTCGTCAAGCGCATACGCCCGCATATCTTGCACGCGCATTCCCCAGTACTGAACGCCATCCCGGCGCTGCGTGTCGGGCGGCGGCTTGGTATCCCGGTGGTCTACGAAGTGCGAGCGTTCTGGGAGGATGCGGCCGTGGATCACGGCACGTCAAGCGAAGGCGGGCTGCGTTATCGCTTGACGCGTGCACTGGAAACCTGGGCGCTCAAGCGTGTTGATGCGGTTACCACGATTTGCGAAGGACTGCGGAACGACATCGTGGCACGCAACATACCGGCCGGGAAAGTGACCGTGATTCCCAACGCAGTGGCTATAGCGGATTTCGCAGTTGGCGGTGTGCCTGATCCCGCGCTGAAACAGCGGCTTGGGCTGGACGGCGCGCAAGTACTGGGTTTTATCGGTTCGTTCTACGCCTACGAAGGCCTCGCCGTTCTGCTGCGCGCATTGCCCCAAATGCTGGCGCAGAATGCGTCCGTGCGTGTGCTGTTGGTCGGTGGTGGGCCGCAGGAGGCACAACTGAAATCACTTGCCTCACAACTCGGCGTGGGTGACAAGATCGTATTTACCGGCCGCGTACCGCATGACGACGTGCCGCGTTACTACGATTTGATTGACGTCCTGGTCTATCCGCGCTTGTCGATGCGGCTCACCGAATTGGTGACACCCCTTAAACCCCTGGAGGCGATGGCGCAGGGGCGGTTGGTCGCGGCATCAAATGTTGGCGGGCACCGAGAGCTCATTCAAAACGGCACGACCGGTGTGCTATTCGCTCCTGGAGACCCTGCTGCACTCTCGGTCGAGGTGGCAAAACTATTGGACTCGCCACAGCGCTGGGCGCAAATTAGGGCGGCAGCGAGATCCTTTGTTGAGAATGAACGCACTTGGGCGCTGAGCGTTGCCCGCTATGCGGATGTTTACGCGCGCATTACGCAGTACCCGCAGCGCGCATGAAGATACTGACTTTCACCACACTGTATCCCAATGCTGCCCGGCCACATCACGGCGTGTTCGTGGAGACACGATTACGGCACCTGCTTGAGAGTGATCGCGTGGACGCGCAGGTGGTCGCGCCGGTACCATTGTTTCCGTCGGGGAACGCACGCTACGGGCGTTACGCGGCGTTTGCCCGTACTCCGCGGGAGGAGCAACGCCACGGCATTAAAGTTACGCATCCCCGTTATTTGAGCGTACCCAAGTTCGGAATGAATGTGGCGCCTTTGCTGTTAGCGGCGGCGGTTCGGCCCATGGTGGAGCGTATTGTCCGGCAAGGGTATGACTTCGATATCCTTGATGCGCATTACTTTTACCCCGACGGCGTCGCTGCGGCGATGATTGGGCGCAAATTAAACAAGCCCGTGATGATTACAGCCCGAGGAACGGATATCAATTTGCTGCCACAGTTTGCTATTCCGCGCAGAATGATCCAATGGGCAGCAAGGCATGCGTCGGCATTGGTTACTGTCAGCGCTGCCCTGAAAACAGCGTTGGTGCAACTTGGCGCCGACGGCAGCAAAATTTCCATACTCAGAAACGGTGTCGATGCCAGGCTTTTTCGCCCTGTCGATCGTACGCTGCATCGTGCACGCTTGGGGCTTAGCGGGACCGTGTTGCTCATGGTCGGCAACCTCGTGGCGCTAAAGGGACATGAACTGGTGTTGAGAGCGCTCGGCGAGTTTCCAGAGGCCAGCTTGCTTGTAGTCGGCGACGGCGAGGAGCAAGGCAAACTAATCGCCCTTGCTGAGGAACTACGGATACAGCATCGTGTGCGATTCATAGGCGCAATGCCTCAGGAAGAACTGGTTGCAATTTACGGTGCGGCCGATGCATTGGTGCTGGCCTCAAGCCGTGAAGGTTGGCCCAACGTACTGCTGGAAGCGATGGCTTGTGGTACGCCTGTTGTGTCGTCCAGCGTGGGCGGTACGCCAGAGATTGTTGCTGCACCGGAGGCGGGCGTCTTGATGACAGAACGATCCCCGCGTGGCGTTGCGGACGCGTTGAAGCGCTTGTTTCAAAACTATCCGGAGCGCAGCATGACGCGCCGCTACGCGGAGCGCTTTAGCTGGGATGATACGACCAGCGGGCAATTGACCTTGTTTGAACGTATTCTCGGCGAACATAAGGCATCATGAGCGCGTCGCACGTTCTCCAAGTTTTCCTGACCGTCGATACCGAGGTCTGGCCCAACGTGCCAGGCTGGCCGCCGATGGTGCGTCTTGAACGCGGCGACACCACGCTGGAGGATCGCATCAATGTGGATATCCAAGGTAAGACTTCGAAAGGCAATTTCGGTGTTGACTATCAGCTTGCAACGCTGAAGCGACTCGGACTTCGCGCCAATTATTTTGTTGAGCCACTGGCGAGTGGTTTTTACGGGAACGCGTATTTGTGCGAACTGGTCGAGGGCATTGTTGCAGCCGGTCAGGACGTTCAATTGCATTTGCACACGGAGTGGCTTAGCGACATGAAGAATACGGCCTTGCCCTCATCGTTCCGCCAGTTCCTGCATGAATTCAATGAAGACGAGCAGACGGCGTTGATCGGGTGGGGCGCAATGACGCTAGAAGCCTGTGGCGCCCCGCGCATCCGTGCCTTCCGTGCGGGGAGTTACGGCGCTGATGCCGCGACCCTCAGAGCGCTTTTGCGAAATGGAATTCGTATGGACAGCAGCTATAATCCAGTCTACGCTGGTTCCATTTGTAAATTGCCTGTCGAGCGCGTGCAATTGCAGCCTTGGCAGTTCGATGGTGTGCTGGAATTTCCGGTATCGGTGTTCGAGGACTATCCTGGGCACATGCGCCATGCTCAAGTGTGTGCCTGTTCGCTGTCGGAGATGACACATGCGCTTGACTTGGCGTGGCAGCGCGGTTGGCGCCAATTCACTATACTGTTTCATAGCTTTGAGCTCATCCGAAATCGCATGGCGCAACACGCGGCGACCAGGCCTGACTGGACGAACATTCGCCGTTTCGAAGGGTTGTGCAAATTTTTTGCATCGAATCGGGATCGCTTCCAAACCAGTGTGTACTCAGAGGTCAACCCGGATGGATTCGAAAATGCCGGTGAAGTTGCGCCGCTCAGGACGGGCATGTTGCGTACTGCAGGGCGCGTCGCCCAACAGGCATGGGCGCGGATAAGTTGATGACACATGACCCTAAATAATCAACAACCCCCACCGAAAATCTTAAACCAGGCGGCTTGGTCGCAGTTCAGGGCTTTGGCGACCGGCATGGGGCTCGATCCCGACGACCCCTGGATTGGCGGATACGTGTCCTATGAGTGGACCCATGCTCGCTATTTCTTCGAGGCCTACGCGCGCGATCTGGAGGGGCAGCGGGTGCTCGAGTTTGGTTGCAACGTTGGCGCGTCGGGTATCGTCTTAGCAAGCCTCGGCGCGCAGGTGACCGGCGTAGAAGTGGACGCGAAGTTTGCCGCGCTTGCCCAGACGCAGGCCGAAGCGTATGGCCTCGCTACGCGGGTGAACGTTGTGCATGTGGATGACACGAGCCGGATGCCGTTTCCCGAAGGCCACTTCAACCTGATTGTTTGTAACAGCGTGCTGGAGTACGTGGCTCCGGCTTCCTTGGCTGTTGTGCAAAAGGAACTCCTGCGTGTGCTTAAGCAAGGGGGGCTGATACTGGTGATGGGCACCAGCAATCGGCTTTGGCCTAGAGAAGTGCACTCGGGGCGATGGTTCTCGAACTACTTGCCGAGAGGCGTGGATGCCCTGTTGGGTGGGAAATCACTGCAACGCGGTGTCTCGCCATTCACGATTCGGAACGGATTCCCGGGCTGCCTGCTTTTGGACAAAGAAGATCAGTGTGCCACGTACTTGGCGGTACGTAAGCGCATGGGTACCAACGCCAAAGCGCTTGCGGCGATGCAAATCGCGGCCACGGTGTTGAGCCCCTTCGCAATGACGGTGGGCATGGTGACCCCCAGTTTTGTAATGGCGCTGCGGCGGCAGTCATGAACACCGAGAGCAAACCGCTGCGCTGGATCGAGCAGCACGCTACCCTCAACTACCGCATCGGAGACATTCAGGTGGGTAGTATTGAAGTGCCGGTTCGAACCCCCGTGAACTACTTTTGGGAACTCGAAGGGACAGTGAACCTCGAGTCTTTGGTGGCTGAGCCGGGCAGGGGTATCTTGCTGCGTTCGCTGCCCGTTGGCGATGCGCTGCCGCGCATCGCGACGCGTCGTGGTGCGATTCAGTACTCGCCGAAATCATACTGGCGCTTTCTCGCGGATCTGAACCTTACCGCAGAGAAATACCTGAGTGGCATGTCGGGTAAGTCGCGCAGCACGCTCAAGCGCAAGGTGCGCAAGTTCGAAGAATCTTTTGATCCGGGAATCGATTTCCGGGAGTATCGTAGCGAGCAAGATGTCGGCCCGTATTTTGACGCCGCGCGCCAAGTATCGAGTGTGACATACCAAGAGCGGTTGCTCGGCTTCGGGCTACCGGACAGCCCTGAATTTATTGCGGGAACCCAGGCTTCCGCGCGCGAAGGCAATTGGCGCGGCTACGTTCTGTTTGCCCGAGCCACGCCTATTGCATATGTACATTGCCCGTTGATCAACGGCGTAGCCATCTACGCCTACGTGGGCTTCAACCCGAAATATGCCGATGCATCCCCGGGGACAGTACTGCAGTGGTTGTTCATGCAGCGTATGTTTGTTGACCCCGCGATCCAGTGGTTCGACTTCACCGAAGGGGAGGGTCCACACAAGGAGTTTTTTTCGACCCACAAGTGGCGCTGCGCGGATGTCTGGCTTTTGCGGCCGACACTCTGGAATTGGCTTCTGATACTCACCCATGCAGCGCTTGACGCGGTGGGCGTAGCCGTCGGCAGGGTGTTGGAACGCGTTGACCTGAAGCGGCGGCTGCGGCTTCTGCTCAGAAGACAATAAGGGCGGCGCGTTGTGATGAAGGCCTTGGCGCGGCGGGTTCTTTCCATAGTGCTCGCAAAGTACGAAATCTACCGCATCTATCGCATCGATCGCGACACTTCAAAATCGCAAGCCGGTTTGCCGGAACTCGCTGTGATTTCGGACGTAACTGCCCTTTGTAATTCCGACTCGCCGATACTGCGGCGGCTGGGCCAATGGGGCGGGGAGGGTGCAACGGGTTTCGTCCTCGCCGATCCTCGCGGGATTGTTGGCGCGTGCTGGTATTGGCACTTTGACCGTTATACGCGCGACCGGAACTTCTGGCCCCTTGAGCGTGGCGACGCCAAACTAGTCGAGATCGGTGTGCGTGAGGATTTGCGAGGGGCGGGTTATGCCACACAGATAATTCGGTCGAGCGCCGCGCAAATGTTCGGCTTGGAGTGGGAGCGCCTTTTTGCACGCATCTGGTACAATCATGAAGCGTCATTAAAGGCCTTTGAAAAAGCCGGTTGGCGCAATGTCGCTCTGGTGGTTACACTCCGGCCGCGGGGATTGGGCAGAACCTTTCGATTCGATTTTACAGGCAGGCTCGCGTGCCGTCGGGAACGTTAACAATTCTGGATAACGTGCGGCGCTGGCTGAAGAATGATTCAGAGTGGCAATCATTGGCGTCGGCTTGACTACGTGGAGCGCGCAACGGAACGTGGTCGTGCCGTTGCCGGAAACAGGTCTCTCGACTTTCGTAGAGAAACCTTTGGCGCGCACCAAGAGGACACGCGGGTGATTGTCAATGTCGGGCAACAAGGCGGAGCAACGTTTGCGTTGGGGTACGGTCAGCGTTTTCTGCATGCGCCCCGACGGCCAAATCACTTGACTGACGTGCGCTACGGTGGACGTGCGTCGCGCTTCTGCCACCACCAGCAGGCGGTTGCACCGTGATCTCACCCATGCAAGGTATCGGCCGCAAGATGGCGAAGGGTGCGGCGTGGTTGGTGGCTTTCAAGCTAGTCGAGCGCTCGATCGGTCTGATCAGCACCCTCATCCTCGTCCGCCTGCTGCTGCCGGCGGATTTTGGGTTAATCGCGATGGCGACTTCCGTGATCGCTGTAGCGGAATTGCTCCAGGCATTCAACTTCGATGTGGCGCTGATTCAAAATCAGGACGCCGCCCGGGCAGATTACGATTCTGCCTGGACGCTCAACGTTCTGCTGGCAACCGCGTGTGCATTACTGGTGGCCTTGGCGGCCTATCCGATGTCGGTGTTTTATGGCGATGACCGGGTCGAGATCGTTCTCTATTGCTTGGCCGTTGGTGTGCTGGCGCAGGGTTTTGAGAATATTGGGATCATTGCATTTCGAAAGGAACTCACCCTGCACAAGGAGTTCTGGTTTCTGCTTGTCAAGAAAGTCGCGGCGTTTGTGATTACCATTTCCTGTGCGTTTTGGCTGCGTAATTACTGGGCCTTGATCGTGGGCGTATTGTCCAGTCGCATGATCGGCGTCGGCTTGAGTTATTGGGTTCATCCTTACCGTCCGTCAGTCTCGTTCGCGAGGGCGTCAGCGCTGGTGCATTTTTCGAAGTGGCTGCTGATTACGAATGCGTTGACGGTCTTACGGTCCCGCGCCGCCGATGTGATTGTCGGCCGCATGGCGGGCGCGCATGCGTTGGGTCTTTTTACCATGAGCTATGAAATTTCTAATTTGCCAACCACGGAACTTTCAGCACCGATCAATCGCGCCGTGTTTCCAGGGTATGCCGCCTTGTCAGAAAACACGGATGCGCTTAGGGAAGGTGTGCTCAAGGTGATGTCGATGATCGTGTTGTTAACATTACCTGCTGCATGCGGCATAGCACTTGTCGCCGAGCCGCTGGTTCGGGTATTGCTCGGCGCGAAGTGGATTGAAGCTGTGCCGCTGATTCAGGTGCTCGCTTTTTACGGCATGGTCTCGTCTTTTCAAAGTAATTTGGGTTTTGTCTTCGTCGCCAAAGGGCGCGCGCGTTTCATTACACTTTGGTCAGTGGCCATGTTTCTGCTGCAGGTGCCGCTGGTGATGCTTGGAATATATCTGGCGGGTACACTCGGTGCTGCCATGGGATTGCTCGCATCGGTTCTGATTCCGTTGCCCTTTGTCATTTTTGCGGTAAATCGGTTGCTTGGTGTGGTCGCGCGAGATTGGTTGTTACTGAGCTGGCGTCCGCTGTCGGCAGCAGTGGGCATGTGTGTCGGTCTGTTATTATGGCAATCGACAGGGTCATCGTTCTTGAGTTTTGGTGATCAGGGTACTGTTGCGATGCTCAGTCAGGTAGTACTCGGGGCGATAATCTACGTGCTATTTGTTGGCGGAACATGGATGCTATCCGGAAAACCCGACGGCGCGGAGCGCTACGTGATTGAGCGCGCCGAGGCGTTTATGCGTCGTATGCCGCGCTGATCGCAAGTGGTGGGTAGTTTTTTTGCGGATGTGTTGGTCATTTCATGAATAAGAATTTTCGATTTTAGTTGACGGATTTACCCCATATCTTTTTATCTTTATGAAATGACTTCTAGATACAACACAGCGATTGCCGTGTCAGCACTTGACCCGGCAGAGCCCGTAACGATGAGCAAAGTATTTACGTTATCGAACCGCGCTTCAGATAAGTGTCCGTATTGCGCGTCTAGTCCGAGTCGCAGCAGGTCTGTTCAGGACTACACCGGATCGAGCAGTTTGAGTATTGTCGAATGTGACCCTTGCGGAATCGCTTGGCAATGGCCCGCCGCCTGGGCGGTGGCGGAAGGCACCGCATTTTTTGACGAGAGCTATAGCAGCCAGAGCGACGCGTCAGCCTCGTACTTCGACGTTGAGAAACGGGCAGCCGTGGCGAAACTGCAAATGGATTTTGTGGCCGCCACTTGCCCGGTAGCAGGGAGACTGTTGGATATTGGGGCCGGGGTTGGTACGTTTGTGAAAGAGGCGGTATCCAGAGGTTGGGATGCCGGGGGAATAGAGCTCTCGCGAACCGCAGTGCAAGCCGCTCTGGCGGCTGGTGTGAATGTGATCGAGAGCACTATTAATGATCTACCAGCCGATCACTTGTATGACGCAATTTCAATGTGGGATGTCATTGAGCATATTGATGATCCGCTCTCCATTTTGCGCGGCGCTTATGAGCGGCTTCGCCCCGGGGGCTGGTTGTTTGTTGAAACCGGGAACTATCAGTCTGCCTCTCTGGCTGCTACCGGTTCGGCTTGGTGGCTGTGGCAGGCGGATCACCGCTGGTATTTTTCACCCCCGAGTCTGAGTGCGTTGCTCCAAGGCGTCGGGTTCTCCAATTTGACGCTTGCATCGAATACGTTTCGTCCCGCGTTCGATGCGAGTCGTGAGCCCAGGTCCAGTTTGCCCACTCTGTTGAAGGCGATGGTTCGTCGGCCGTTGCAAGCGCGGTTTGCCGTTGCCCGGCACGTTGCGATTCAGCAAAGCTGGGCGCGCTGGCCACGTTGGGCGCACTTGCCCATCTTTGCCGTAGCCGCACGCAAGCCGCCTGCGGCACACGGGGACTGATCGAGTTTTGC
>JAYUAH010000581.1:0-19031 GCA_043741415.1 Betaproteobacteria bacterium | reverse complement strand
GGTTGAAAGCAAAGCGCTGTCACGCATCCGCAAATTGTCGGGCGGCTTTCTGCACCGCAATTGGCTGAGCATTCCGCACGTGACGCAGCACGACGAAGCGGATATCACCGAACTCGAAGCGTTCCGCAAAGCGCAGTCGGAAGAAGCCAAAAGCAAAGGCATCAAGTTCACGCTGCTGGGTTTTCTGCTCAAAGCCTCGGTGGTCGCGCTGCGGCAATTTCCCGAATTCAACTCATCGCTGTCCGCCGACGGCGAAAGCCTGATCTTGAAGCACTATTTTCATATCGGCGTCGCGGTCGATACCCCCAACGGGCTGGTGGTGCCGGTGCTGCGCGATATCGATAAAAAGGGCTTGCTCGACATTGCACAAGAGCTGGGCACCGTGAGTGAACGCATGCGCAGCGGCAAAATCGCGCCGGCCGATTTACAAGGCGGTTGTTTTTCGATTTCCAGTCTCGGCGGCCTGGGTGGCACGATGTTTACGCCCATTATCAACGCGCCTGAAGTGGCAATACTCGGCGTGGGCAAAGCGGTGATGAAGCCGGTGTGGGACGGCAAAGCGTTCCAGCCGCGGCTCATGCTGCCGTTGTCGCTGTCGTATGATCATCGCGTGATCGACGGCGCGCAGGGCGCGCGCTTTATATCGTTTCTGTCGCAGACGCTGGCCGATATCCGCCGTTTAGCACTCTGAGCTTTGAGCACCGTCGCTACAGGTTCCATCGGCATACTCGGCGGCACGTTCGATCCGGTGCATTTCGGACATTTACGCCTGGCGCAGGAGGTGGGTGAAGCGCTGGGCCTGCAACAAGTGCGCTTCATTCCCGGCGGCACGCCGCCTCACCGCGCCACGCCGCAAATCAGCGCCGCGCACCGCATGGCCATGGTGAATCTTGCCATCGCGCACAACGCACTGTTTGGACTCGATGCGCGTGAGACCCACCGCAGCGGGCCTTCCTACAGCGTTGATACGCTGTCTGAAATACGCGCTGAAATCGGTGCGCAGCAGCCGCTGGTACTGATCATGGGGGCGGATGCGTTTCTCGGTTTCCATCAGTGGCATCGCTGGACGGAAATTTTTGCGGTTGCGCACATTGCAGTGGCGCACCGGCCCGGGACAACACTGAGGACGATCGGCAATAGTGCATTGGCGACGGCGTTTGCGCAGCGCCGTGTCGATGACGCACAGCGATTGCAACACGCGCCGGCAGGATCGATCATGGAGGTGCCGATCACTGCGCTGGACATTTCTGCTACGGCGATTCGTACGGCAATTCACCAGCAGCGTAGTGTGCGCTATCTGACGCCCGATGCAGTGATCGACTATATTAATCATAACTATTTGTTTTTAAAGGAAATTTAAACTATATGCGGCTGGATAAAATAACCCGCATCGCAGTCGATGCGCTGGAAGATGTGAAAGCGCGCGATATCGTGGTGTTCGATGTCAAGAAAATGACCGCGATTTTCGACACGGTAATCGTCGCCACCGGCGAATCGAATCGCCAGTGCCGCGCGCTCGCCAATCGGGTACAAGAAAACGTCAAAGCCGCCGGCAGCAAGGTCTACGGTATCGAAGGCGAGCAAACGGGTGAGTGGTTGCTGGTGGATATCGGCGAGACCATTGTTCACATCATGCAGCCGGCGATACGCCAGTACTATAATCTTGAAGAACTGTGGGCACCGCCGCCCAAGGTGGTGGCCAAGGTAGCCAAGGTAACTAAGCCCCCCAAAGCGGCCAAAGGGGCCGCAGCAAAGGTCACCAAACTCAAGGTCACAAAGCCCAAGGTCACCAAACCCAAAGCGGCCGCCGCCAAAAAAGCCGCGCCGCGCAAGAAGCGCGTCTCCAAGGCATAAGGGTACCTACGTTGAAGCTGTGCGTGATCGCGGTGGGCCATCGCATGCCCGAGTGGGTAGACACCGGCTTCAAGGAATACGCCAAACGCCTGCCGCGCGAAATGCCCTTGCAGTTGCTCGAACTCAAACCCGAAGCGCGTCATGACGAACCCGGTTCCGGCGCTGCGGCGCGGGTGCTGGCGCGTGAAGCGCAACGTATCGAAGACGCCATGCCCAAAGGGGCGCTAAAAATCGTGCTCGATGAAAGCGGAAAATTGATCTCAACACAGCAACTGGCGCAACGCATGACACAATGGCGTGAGAGCGGACGTGATGTGGCCTTCGTCATCGGCGGTGCCGATGGCACGGCGGCGGAACTTAAATCCGGCGCCGACTGGCTGTGGTCTCTGTCGCCACTGACCTTGCCGCATGGCCTCGCGCGCGTGCTGCTCGCCGAACAACTGTACCGGGCGCTATCGATACTCAACCATCATCCTTATCACCGCGCGTAAGCACAGGCACCCCGCATGATCACCAGTACCAAACCGATTTACCTCGCCTCGCGCAGCCCGCGACGGCGCGAGCTGCTGCGCCAGATCGGCGTCGGCCATGAGTTGCTGATGCTGCGTGAGGATGCCCAGCGCGGCAGCGACGCCGATGAAACGCCGCGCGCCGGTGAAGCCCCGCGCGACTACGCCTTGCGGGTCGCCGGCGCCAAAGCGACCGCCGGCCTCACCGCCGTGTCGCGCCGTGCCGGCGTGATCAAACCCGTGTTGGCGGCCGACACCACCATTGCGCTTGATGAATACATCATCGGAAAACCCAGCGATGTCGAGGACGCCGTGCGCATCCTCAGCGCGTTAAGCGGGCGCAGCCACGTCGTCATCACCGCCGTGGCAATGGCCTACGCCGATCGTTTTGAAACGCGGGTGAGCGAGTCTACGGTGTTCATGCACACGCTCGACGAGGCGCGCATACGCCGCTACGTCGCCAGCGGCGAGCCCATGGACAAGGCCGGCGCCTACGCGGTGCAAGGACGCGCCGCGGCGTTTATTGCACGCATCGCGGGCAGCTACTCCGGTATTATGGGTTTGCCACTGGCGGAGACCGCAGAATTGCTTGCTTTGTTTGATATCAAAACACCCTAGCGGCAGGTCATGAGCGAAGAAATACTCATCAATGTGACGCCGCAGGAAACGCGCGTCGCCGTCATCGAAAACGGCGTGATGCAGGAACTGCACGTCGAGCGCACCTCCGCGCGCGGCCTGGTCGGTAACGTCTACATGGGCAAGGTGGTACGCGTGCTGCCGGGTATGCAATCGGCATTTGTCGACATCGCCGGCGACCGCGCGGCCTTTTTGCACGTCGCCGATCTGTGGGGCAGCAGGCACAACGGCGCCAGCGGCCCGCCCATCGAGCGGCTGCTGTCCGAAGGGCAGAACCTGATGGTGCAGGTGGTGAAAGACCCGATCGGCACCAAGGGCGCGCGTCTTTCCACGCAAATCAGCATCGCGGGACGTTTTCTGGTGTACCTGCCGCAGGACGATGCCTACATCGGCATCTCCCAGCGCATCGAAGATGAAGAAGACCGCGCGCATTTGCGCGAAAAGTTGAAAGGCCTGCTGCCGGTGGGCGAAAAAGGCGGCTACATCATACGCACCATGGCGGAGACCGCGTCCGAAGCGGAACTCGCCTCCGATCTGGCTTACTTGCGCAAAATCTGGGCGGGCATACAGGAACGCGCGCAGACGGCGGGGCCGCTCACCAGTTTGTACCAGGATTTGAATCTGGGCCTGCGTGTGCTGCGTGATTTTGTCGGTGACAGCACCTCCGCCATCGTGGTGGATACGCCCGAGGTGCACAAAACCATGCAGCAGTTTGCGCGCGAATACACACCCAACAGCGCCGGTCGCATCAATCACTATCAGGGCGAGCGTCCGCTGTTCGATCTGTACGGTGTGGAAAGCGAAATCGAAAAAGCGCTGGCGCGGCGCGTTGGCCTGAAATCGGGCGGCTACTTGATCATCGATCAAACCGAAGCGCTGACCACGGTGGATGTCAACACCGGCGGCTTTGTTGGCGTGCGCAACTTTGACGATACGATTTTCAAAACCAATCTGGAAGCGGCGCAAGTCATCGCGCGTCAGTTACGGCTGCGCAATCTGGGCGGTATTATCATTATCGATTTTATCGATATGGACACCGAAGAGCACCGCAACGCGGTGCTCAACGAGTTTCGCAAGGCATTGGCACGCGACCGCACGCGCATGACGATTAACGGCTTCACCCAGCTCGGCCTGGTGGAGATGACACGCAAACGCACGCGTGAATCGCTGGCGCATGTGCTGTGCGAACCGTGCCCGGTGTGCGAAGGACGCGGCGAACTGAAAACCGCGCAGACCGTGTGTTATCAGATTTTGCGCGAACTGATGCGCGAGGCGCGGCAATTCAATGCCAAGGAGTTCCGTATTCTCGCTTCGCAACAGGTGATCGACATGTTCCTCGACGAGGAATCGCAAAGTCTCGCGATTCTGTCGGACGACATCGGCAAGCCGGTGTCGCTGCAGGTCGAAAGCTTGTATAACCAGGAGCAGTTCGACATCGTACTGATGTAACGAGGCCACACTCATGAATCCGGTGGAAGGCAATTTTCGCCGTTTCGGTCCACGCGCTTCCGCCCCGCTGCGCCTGCTCGCCGAGCAGGCCTTGTCGCGCACCGCGGGCGCGCCGCTGGTGCCCGGCAACCACGTGCGCTTGCTGAAGGACGCGAAGGAGAATTATCCCGCGTGGCTGGCGGCGATTGCGTCCGCGCAGCGCGCTATTCTGTTCGAAAACTACATCATCCAGAATGACCGCGTCGGGCAGCAGTTTGTCGCGGCGTTGAGCGAACGCGCGCGCGCCGGCATATCCGTGCGCGTGATTTACGACTGGTTCGGCGCTTTGGGTTTGGGTTCGCGCAAGCTGCTGGAGCCGCTGCGCCAGGCCGGTGCCGAGGTGCGCGCGTTTAACCCGCCGTGGATCGGCAGTACGTTCGGCTGGATGCAACGCGATCACCGTAAGATGATGGCCGTCGACGGACGCATCGGCTATGTGTCGGGCTTGTGCGTGAGCGCGCGCTGGGAAGGCAATGCCGAGCGCGGTGTTGCACCGTGGCGCGATACCGGTATCGAGATTACCGGACCTGCGATGGTCGACTTGGAGCGCGCGTTTGCGCAAGTGTGGGCAGCATCGGGCACCCCCTTGCCGGAACACGCTTACACCGACGCCTCGGCCCTGGTGCGCACCGGCGACACCACGCTGCGGGTGCTGGCGAATCAGCCCAATCACGCCAACTTGTATCGTCTCGATCAGCTCATCGCCACCATGGCCACACGCACGCTGTGGCTGACGGATGCGTACTACGTGGGCATGGTGTCCTATGTGCAAGCCTTGCGCGCCGCCTCGCAAGACGGCGTCGACGTGCGCCTGCTGGTGCCGGGGGTCAGCAACCTCGCCGCCGTATCGACCTTGTCGCGCGCGGGCTATCGGTCGCTGCTCGAAGCAGGCATCCGCGTGTTCGAATGGAACGGGCCGATGCTGCACGCCAAAACCGCGGTCGCCGACGGACGGTGGGCGCGTGTGGGGTCGACCAATCTCAATATCACGAGTTGGATCAACAACTACGAACTCGACGTGGCGATTGAAGATGCAAATTTTGCCGCGCAAATGGAAGCGGCCTACGAAGCAGACCTCGCCAATGCCACCGAAATTGTTCTCTCCGCGCACAACCGGGTGCGCCCCGCGATCGGTAGCACGGGAACTACGACGCACAGAGCGCAGCGCACGCGGCGCCCACGCGGCCGCTTGGGCGGCAGCGCATCTCGCGCGGCAGCCGGCGCCTTGCGCATCGGCAATGCCGTGGGCGCGGCGATGAGCAACCAGCGGGTGTTGGGGCCCGCCGAAACCGGCATCATGGTCTCGGTCGCGGTGACGATATTGGTGCTGGTGACACTGGGGATTATGTGGCCGTTGGCCGTGGTGCTGCCGTTATCAGCCGTCGGCCTGTGGATAGCACTGTCGCTGCTGGTGCGCGCGGTGTTGTTGCGACGCCACGGCGAGCGCGACGACGAACCCACGGATCAGCTCAAATAACCACGCCGATCCAGCGTTCGAGATAGGCCAACGGTATCAGCAGCAGTTGCAGCAGCAAGAGCGCAATCAGCGGCGCAAGATCGATCATGCCGATCGGCGGCACCACACGTTGTATCGGCTGCAACAGCGGTCGCGTCAACGCGTTAATTACGGGTGCCATCGGGCTCGCTGGATTCACCCACGACAAAATGACCTGCATAAAAATAGCGCCGATTGCCAGATAAATCGCCAGCCGCAGTAGCATCAACAACGCCATGGTAAATACCACGCCGGCGGCAGCACCCGATCCCGGTGGCATACCCCTGACCAACAGGATCAACAACACCTCGATCACCAGCGTCAGCCACGCCAGCATCAGTGTCGCCAGATCGAGCCCCCACAAGCCGGGGATCAAACGCCGCGCGGGCAGCACCGCAAAATTGGTCAATGATTGCACGAACACCGACAGCGGATTGCGCGTCGCCACGCGGCACGCTTGCATCCAGAAACGCAGCAGCAGTACGGACGCAAAAAATCCGCACAGGGCGTGGATGACAAAAATTAAGGCGTCGTTGAGCATTTATAAAATATTGTTTAAAATCAAATACTTACGTATTATTCCCTTTAGCTGCTTCCGAGCTCAGCGCCCAGTTCGCGTGAGCGTTCAGCGGCGGCTTGCACCGCACGGCTGATCGCGGCTTTGATGTGGTCCGCCTCCATTGAGGCCAGCGCGCGCTCGGTAGTGCCGCCTTTGCTGGTGACACGCGCACGCAGGGTCGCGGCATCGTCGCTGCTTTGCGCCGCGAGTTTGCAGGCACCGGTGAAGGTGGCCAGCGCCAAACGCCGTGCCGTGTCGGTGTTCATCCCGACATCGCGCGCGGCCTGCTCCAGCGCCTCGATAAAATAAAATACATACGCGGGACCGCTGCCGGACACCGCAGTGACCGCGTCGATATCGTCCTCGCGCAGCACCCACACCGTTTCGCCCACCGCGCCCATAATGCTTGCGGCGAGATCGCGGTCTGCGGCAGCGACACCCGGCGCGGCAAAGAGGCCGGAGATGCCCGCGCCCACCAGCGCCGGCGTATTGGGCATCACGCGCACGATGCGCGGATGGCCGCCCAGCCAGCGCGCGAGATCGCTGCCGCGTATACCGGCGGCAATGGTAATCACCAATGCGTGTTTGATCAGGGGCGCGAGTTGTACTGCCGCTTCGCGCATCTGCTGCGGCTTGATGGCCAGCACCACGCAGTCGGCCTGCAACGCTTGCGCGTCGGCGCTGGCGAACGTTTGAATCTGGAAGGCTTGCTCAAGTTTTTCGCGGGCCGCCGGCAGGATTTCGACGGCGGCGAGCGCCTTGCGATCCCAGCCGCGTTGCAACAGGCCGCCGATAATGGCCGAGGCCATATTGCCGCCGCCGATGAAGGTAATGGTCATTTTTGTGTGAGGCATAATCAATTAGACATGAAGGGTAACACCCCTACGCACCACTAAGCACCACTAAGCGCGTTTGCCGAAGATCGCCGTGCCGATGCGCACCATCGTAGCCCCCTCGGCGATGGCGTCTTCGAGATCATCCGACATGCCCATCGACAGGGTATCCAGCGCGTGCCCCTGTGTGATCAGCGTGTGCTGCAGTTCACGCAGCAGCGCAAAGCGCCGGCGTCGCAGGGCGCTATCGGTTGTGGGTTCGGGGATGGCCATCAGGCCGCGCAGTTTAAGCCGCGGCAAGACGCTGATCGCCTGCGCCAGCGGCACGACCGCATCGGGCGCAACGCCCGCTTTGCTCGCCTCGCCGCTGACGTTCACTTGCAGGCAAACATTCAGGGGCGGCAGTGCCGGCGGACGCGCGGCATCGAGCCGTGCCGCGACGCGTGCCCGCTCGACGCTGTGCACCCACTGAAAATGTTCCGCGACAGGCCGCGTCTTATTGCTTTGCAGCGGCCCGATGAAATGCCATTCGCATTCACTGTCAAGATCCAGCGCGCGCAGCGCTGCTATTTTGTCGAGCGCCTCTTGCACATAATTTTCGCCAAACGCCCGCTGACCCGCAGCGGCACAGTCGCGCACCACCGTGGCGCCGAACGTCTTGCTCACCGCAAGCAGCGTGACGCTGCCGGCCGGGCGCTGCGCGGCGCGTTCAGCAGCAGCGATCCGTGACTTCACGGCTTGCAAGTTAGCGGCGATTGTGGACATAATTTGCGCCGTGCGGATGGGCCTTAGAAGGGCGTAGAATCAATACTTTACACGCCATACTAAATGCATGATGGCGGGATTTGCAAAAACCGGATTCCCAGGAAAATCATAATGGACATCGCAGAACTGCTCGCCTTCGTGGTCAAGAACAAAGCGTCCGACCTGCATTTGTCGTCGGGCCTGCCGCCGATGATACGCGTGCATGGCGATGTGCGCCGCATCAACCTGCCGCCGCTGGAGCACAAAGATGTGCACGCCATGATTTATGACATCATGAACGACGGCCAGCGCAAGTTCTATGAAGAAAACCTGGAGTGCGATTTTTCGTTTGAGATTCCCAATCTCGCGCGCTTTCGCGTCAATGCGTTTAACCAAAACCGCGGCGCCGGCGGTGTGTTTCGTACCATTCCGTCCAAGGTGTTGTCGCTGGAGGATCTGAAAGCGCCCAAGGTATTCGTCGAGATCGCCAATCAGCCGCGCGGTGTGGTACTGGTCACCGGGCCCACGGGTTCCGGCAAATCCACCACCCTGGCGGCCATTGTCAATCACATCAACGAAAACGAGTACGGCCACATCCTCACGGTGGAAGACCCGATCGAGTTCGTGCACGAATCCAAAAAATGCCTGATCAACCAGCGTGAAGTCGGGCCGCATACGCTGTCGTTTGCCAACGCGCTGCGTTCCGCGCTGCGCGAAGACCCGGACATTATTCTGGTGGGCGAATTGCGCGACCTGGAAACCATCCGCCTGGCGATGACCGCGGCCGAAACCGGCCACTTGGTGTTCGGCACCTTGCACACGAGTTCGGCGGCCAAGACCATTGACCGGATTATCGATGTGTTTCCCGCCGAGGAAAAGGAAATGATGCGCGCCATGTTGTCCGAATCGCTGCGCGCGGTGATCTCGCAAACCTTGCTCAAAACCAAGGACGGCAGCAGCCGCGTCGCGGCGCACGAAATCATGGTGGGCACGCCGGCGATCCGCAATCTGATTCGTGAGGCCAAGGTCGCACAAATGTACTCGGCGATCCAGACCGGTGCGCAGCTCGGCATGCAAACCCTCGATCAAAATCTCACCGACCTGGTTAAGCGCAATGTGATCAGCAAGGAAGAGGCTCGCGGCAAAGCCGCCAACAAAGACACTTTCATGTAATCGGGCAGCCGCCGGGCGCAGGCGCGCCGGGCACCCAGGAGAATCCTATGGACAGAGATACCGGCGTCAAATTCATGCACGATCTGCTGCGGGCAATGGTGTCGAAAAAGGCGTCCGATCTGTTCATCACCGCGGGCTTTCCGCCTGCGATCAAGCTCGACGGCAAAATGACGCCGGTTGCCAATCAGTCGCTGACGCCGCAACACACCGCCGATCTGGCGGCGGCGATGATGAACGACAAACAAACGTCCGAGTTCGAATCGACCAAGGAATGCAATTTTGCCATCAGTCCGGGCGGTATCGGGCGCTTTCGCGTCAGTGCGTTCGTGCAGCAGGGACGCGTGGGCATGGTGCTGCGTACCATCGTGGCGAAAATTCCGACGTTCGACGAACTGCGGCTGCCGCCGGTGCTCAAAGACGTGGCACTGATGAAGCGCGGCTTGGTGATCATGGTCGGCGGCACCGGCTCCGGCAAATCGACGTCACTGGCGGCAATGGTCGGCCATCGTAATGAAAACACGTACGGCCATATCATTACCATTGAAGATCCGATCGAGTTCGTGCACGAGCACAAGAACTGCATCATCACGCAGCGTGAAGTGGGCGTGGATACCGAGTCGTGGCACGCGGCGCTGCGCAACACGCTGCGTCAGGCGCCCGATGTCATTCTGATCGGCGAAATTCGCGACCGCGAAACCATGGACTACGCCATTGCCTTCGCCGAAACCGGCCACTTGTGCATGGCGACGCTGCATGCCAACAGCGCCAACCAGGCGCTGGATCGGGTGATCAACTTTTTCCCCGAGGAGCGCCGCCATCAACTGTTGATGGACCTGTCGCTCAACATACGCGCCATCGTCTCGCAGCGCCTGCTGCCCAAGCGCGACGGCAAGGGGCGCGTGGCGGCGGTTGAAATCATGCTCAATTCGCCGCTCGTTTCAGATTTGATTTTCAAAGGCGAGGTGCAGGAGATCAAGGACATCATGAAAAAATCGCGCGAACTCGGCATGCAAACCTTCGACCAGCATTTGTTCGATTTGTATGAGGCGGGGATGGTCAGCTACGAGGACGCCTTGCGCAATGCCGATTCGCTCAACGAATTGCGCTTGTCGATTAAACTGCAAGGCAAAGAGGCGAAAGACAAAGACATGATGACCGGCCTCGACCACCTGCACCTCACCTGATTTTCCACACGCGTTTTTCTACACGCTTTTTCCCCTGGCGCCGGCGTGTTGATCGAAACCGCCGGCGTTTTTGCTTGTTGAATCTGCCTTTCGACCTGACCACCTTTGTCATCGCCGCCGCGGTGACCTTCGGCGCCTATGTTATTTTTGGAGTTACCGCATTCGGCGCGGCACTGTTCACCACTTCGGTACTGTCGCATTTTTTCCCGCTGGAATTCGTGCTGCCGTTGTGTGTGTTGCTGGATGTGCTGGCGTCACTGGCGTTGGGCCGGCGCTTTTCGCGCGATGCCGACCTCACCGAACTCAAATGGATGGCGCCGTTTTCGCTGATCGGCGCGGTGGTCGGGGTGACGCTGCTGGTGGCGCTGCCGCGCAATGCCACCCTCGCCGGCTTCGGCGTGCTGTTGGTGGCCTACTCGATATACGCTTTGCGTGAAGGCGATGTCGTTGCCATGATCAGCCAGCGCTGGGCGCCGCTATCTGGTTTTATCGGCGGCGCCATGGGTACGCTGTTCGGCGTGGGCGCGCCGCCGTATGCGATTTATCTGTCGCGGCGCACCACCGACAAAGCCGTGCTGCGCGCCACGTTGTCGAACATGGTGCTGTTGTCCACCTCGATACGGCTGCTGGTATTTCTCGTCGGCGGGCTCGTGCTGTGGACATGCGTGGTCAGCGCAGCAGTGCTGGCGCCGTTCATGTTTGCCGGCTTGTGGCTGGGTAACCGCTTCCACGGCCATGTATCGCGCGCGCAGGTCACCAAACTGGTGAGCGTGTTGCTGATACTGATCGGTGCGTCGCTGCTCATGCGAGCAGCAAGGTAGCTATACCGACGTGATCGGTTTCACGCGGCGCATGCTGCCGGAGACTAGTTTGTATTCAAACAAGCGGCACTCCAGCGCGCCGTTAAACAGCGGTGTGCGCTTGGTTGCGGAAAGACCAATTTTCTTGGCCAGCACCATGTCGGACGAGAGTATGTAGGCGGTCCAGCCGCTAAATCTTTTTTTCAACGCGTCGCCGAGTTGCGGGTAAAACGCCGCGAGATCGTCGCGGTCTTCCATGCGCACGCCATACGGCGGATTGGTAACGATGATGCCCGCGGCCGCAGGCGCGGGCATTTCAAACACGTTGGCTTGTTTGAGTGCGACGTGTTGCTGCAGCCCCAGTTCGGCCAGATTGGCGCGCGCGAGCTGTAACGCATCGCCGCGCAGGTCGGAACCGTAAATATTTGATTTTATTGAATTATTTTCTTTGACCACGGCGGCGTCGCGCAGCGTGTTCCAGGCGCGTGGATCAAAGTTCAATAGCCGCTCGAAGCCAAATTCACGGCCGCCGCCAGGCGCGCGTTTGGCCGCGATCATCGCCGCTTCGCACACGATGGTGCCGCTGCCGCACATCGGGTCGAGCAAGGGCACCTCCGGCGTCCAGCCCGACAGCGCCAACATGCCGGCGGCGAGATTTTCGCGCAGCGGCGCTTCGCCGGCTTCGCGCCGATAGCCGCGTTTGAACAGCGCTTCGCCCGAGGTGTCGAGATACAGCGTGAGATCGGTGGCAGTAAGAAACGCGTGCACGCGCACGTCTGGCGCATGGGTATCAATGCTCGGGCGCTTGCCGTCGCGCGCACGAAATGCGTCGCAGATGGCGTCTTTGATACGCAGCGTAATGAAATCGAGACTCTTGATCGGCGCTTTGATCGCGGAGACGTTGATACGCAGGGTGCGATCCACGGTGAAAAACGCGGGCCACTCGATCTTGCGCGCGGCTTCATAAATGTCCTGCTCGTTACGGTAACGCGCAGCACCCACGCGCCACAGCACCCGGCTCGCCACGCGACTGTGCAGATTGGCGGCATAGCCCAGCGTGAACGCGCCGGCAAAATTCACCCCGCCATCGACTGCGCTAACGCCGGCCGCACCGAGCGTCGTAACTTCGCGTGCGAGTACCGCTTCCAGCCCGCGCGGGCAAGTGGCAAAAAATTGCGCATCGGTACTCATAAGTCGACGTAAACCTCAAACAGTATGCGTTGCCACGGGTTGTGCGCGGGCGTGAGCTTGACGATGCGCGCTTTCACCGCCGCGCCGCGATCCATTTGGCGCGCGACGTCGGCGTTTTCGCGGCGCGGTATATAGCCGAGACGATTGCCGTTCCACTCGACACGCACCGCGTTGGCGTCGTGCGCATTGTCGCGCTCGCGCACCAGGGTGAGCGCGTCGCCGGGCTTTAGTTCGTCCCACAGGGTTTTGCCCTCGTAATACTGAAAACCCGCCAGCGGCGATTGCTGCACGATGATGTGGGCCTCAGCGCGCACGGTGTACGGCGTCGCGGTGAGTGCGGCGGCCAGCCACATCGTGACTAATGGAAAGCGCGTGATGTTCAAAACGGCTTGACCACCACCAGGATGACCACCAGCAACAAAATAATCACCGGAATCTCATTGAACCAACGGAACCACACATGCGAGCGCGTATTGCCACCCGCTTCAAATTTTTTGAGCAGCACGCCGCACGCGTGGTGATAGCCGATCAACAACACCACCAACGCAAGCTTCGCGTGCAGCCACCCGCCGCGAATGCCATAACCGAGCCACAACCACAGGCCAAAACCCAATGCGAGTACTGCGAGCGGGCCCATGAAGCGATACAGTTTGCGCGCCATGGTAAGCAAGCGTGCGCGCGCAGCTGCGTCGCGTTCCGTTTCTATCATCGCCAGGTTGACCAGAATGCGCGGTAAATAAAATAGCCCCGCGAACCATGACGTGACGAAAACGATATGCAACGCTTTAATCCATAACATATTGATTTTAAAAGATTTTTATTTCAGAATGCGTTTGCGCAAGAGCACGCACGCGATGCTGTAGCTTACACCGGCATAGAGCGCCAGTACCAATAAATGTAGCGCCGCGTGATCAGGCACAACACCGTTCATCAACGGCCGCGACACCGCCACCGCATGCGACAGCGGCAGCACCTGCGCAGCAATCTGCGCGACAGCAGGCAATTGTTCGAGCGGAAAGAACACACCGCTCAGCAACATCATGGGCGTAATCGCCAAGGTGAAGTAGTACATAAAAAAATCATAACTCGGCGATAGCGCCGTCATGATCAGGCCCATGCCCGCGAACGCCAGGCCAGTCAATAGAATCACCGGGATCACCAACAGCGCCAGCGCCGACCCGACTAACCCAAGCGCGGTTGCAACCAACAGCACCGCACAACCCGACAGCAGACTTTTGCTCGCCGCCCACACCCATTCGCCCAGCACCACGTCGTCGAGCGTGAGCGGTGCGTTGATAATGGCGTCCCAGGTGCGCTGCACATGCATGCGCGAAAACGCCGAATACATGGCCTCGAACGATGCCGTGAACATGGTTGACGAGCACACCACGCCGCCCGCGAGAAACGCCACGTAACTCCCGCCCTGCATTGGCGGCAGCATGCTGCCCAGACCATAGCCGAGGCCCAGCATATACAGCAACGGATCGGCCAGATTGCCCAGCACTGAGGGAATCGCAAGCTTGCGCCATACGCGCACGTTGCGGCTCCAGACGTGGATGAAGCGGGTGGATGGAAACATAATCGAAAGGTGAAAGGTAATAGCGCCTTGTTAGTCTCGCAAGTCGCGCCCGGTCAACTTTAAAAACACATCCTCAAGATTCGCACGCCGGTGCAGATAACGGATATCGCTGCGCGCGTCGTGCACATCGTGATGCGCAAGATCAGCCACCAGCGCATGCGCGTCGTGTGCGTAGCAAAACACTGTCTCGCCATGTGTTTCGCAGCGCTCGGCCAATTTGCGGCCAGACGCTGTAGCCCACGCATCCGCGCCGTCGCCATAGACTTCAACCACCTCCGTTTCGATGTTCGCCACGATCAATTCGCGCGGCGTACCGATGGTGATAATGCGACCGTGGTCCATGATGGCCACACGGTGGCATAGACGCTCGGCTTCTTCCATGAAATGCGTGGTAAGCAGCAGCGTTTTGCCGCGCAACGTGAGTTGACGCAAGCGTTCCCAGATCAAATGCCGCGCCTGCGGATCAAGACCGGTGGTCGGCTCGTCCAGAAACAACATGTCGGGATCGTTGATCAGCGCGCGCGCCAGCGTGAGCCGCCGCTTCATGCCACCGGACAGCGTTTGAATGCGCGCATCGGCACGCGCGGCGAGCCCGGCGTATTCGAGCAGTTCCGGCATGCGCCGCTCGACTTCAACTTTTGTCAGGCCAAAATAGCGGCCATACACCAGCAGGTTTTCGCGCACGGTGAAATCGGGGTCGAGGTTATCCAGTTGCGGCACCACTCCGACGCCGGTGCGCGCTTCGCGCGCGTGTTCGGGTACGTTGTGATCCAGCAGCGTAATGTGCCCGCTGTCCGGTTGTGTCAGGCCCAGCGTCAGACGCAGCGTGGTGGTTTTACCAGCGCCGTTGGGGCCGAGCAGGCCAAAACATTCGCCGGGCACCAGTTCGAAATCCACACCGGCCACCACCTCGCGCCCTTCATACGATTTGCGCAGTGCCTTGACGGCAAGATGGATCATGCACACCAGCGCGTAACGATTTGCGCCAGCAGGTGCAAGCGGCCATGAAAAAAATGTTCGCCGCCGGGCACCACGACAATCGGTAGATTTTGCGGGCGCGCCCAGTCGAGTACGGCGGCAAGTGGCACGACATCATCCACCTCACCGTGTATCACTAACGTGTTCTCGGGTACGCTCTCGGCAGGAAAACGATTCACCGCCGGGCCGACGAGTATCATGCGTTCGCACGCCATGCGCTTGGCCACACGCGTCTGCACAAAACTGCCGAAGGAAAAACCCGCCAATAGCAGCGTGCGAGTGTCAAAGCGCGTCATCGCGTATTCGGCGACGGCAATCAGATCATCGGTCTCGCCGACGCCTTGGTCGTGCGCGCCTTCGGTCGCGCCCACGCCGCGAAAATTCGGACACACCGCGACATAGCCTAAAGCGGTAAACGTGCGCGCCAGGGTGGTGACCACCTTGTTGTCTTTGGTGCCGCCCTGCACGGGATTCGGATGCGCAATCAGCGCGATGCCGCGTCTAGGCGCACCGGGGTCACTGATATCGGTTTCGACAGGGCCTAGCGGGCCGGGAATCAGCAGGCACTCGGCGGCGGCCCCCATCTAGATCTTGAGCCGCTCCACCACACGGCCATGCACCAGATGTTCCTGCACGATTTCGTCGACGTCTTCCTGATCGACGTAGGTGTACCAGACTTCTTCCGGATAAATCACCATCACCGGGCCTTCGTCGCAACGGTCGAGGCAGCCCGCCATGTTGACGCGCACTTTGCCTTTGCCGTTGAGCTTGAGCGCTTTCACCTTGTCTTTGGCGTAGTCGCGAATCTTGCTGGCACCGTGGTTGTTACAGCAGTTGGCGCCATTGTCACGCTGGTTACAGCAGAAAAAGACGTGCCGTTCAAAGTAGCTCACGGGATGATCTCGCTATACTAAGGGTCGGAAATGCGCATTATAAAGCGTTCGCGCGCCGCCGCCGATACCACCACGCGGCACACAAATACGCCAAGGCCAGCAACGGCCACAGTTCCGATAGCGCGCGCAGGATGCCCGAGAAACTCAGAAAATGACTGGCGCGACCACTGGTTAATTGCGATGGCAGACTGAAATACGGGTTATCGGGCGCGAGATTGATCGCCGCCAGCGCAAGCACAATGCACAACCACGCAGCCGCCAGGCGCATGCCGTGATTCAACGCGAGCAACCCGCTGAGCAGTAGGGCGCCCACGATCAAGCCGAGCATGGCGCCGGGCGTCATCCACGCCCACAGCCCTTGCGGCTTGCCGAGCACCGCAGAAATCAGCACTTTCAGCACCAGCGCCGCGGCAATCACCACGCCGATGACGACACCGCGACGGATTTCGGCGCGCAACAAGGTCGACAGCAACAGCCCGATACCCAGCACATTAAAAAACACGACGGCGGCTTCCGCTGACAACAAACGGTTGGGCGTGTGGCCGAACACTTCGGGCAAGTCGAAGGTTTCACGCAGGTGGCCGGTGCCGAACACCTGAGTCCACGGATTCAAATGCGTGGCAATCCACAACACGACGAGCACAATGCCGATGTCAGTGATGGCGCCCGGCACAAACAAGCGGTCACGCAGCGCCACCACGCGGGCACCGAGCGCCCGCGACGGCAAAAACAACGGTGCCGCCAGTGCGCCGATCAAGCCGCCGGCGGCATTGGCCAGCACATCCACATTGGACGCAATGCGTGCGGGCAAAAACATTTGCATGCTTTCCATCGCCACACTCAGCGCCGTCGCGAGTACGGTGCCGGCGACAACCGCGAGCACCGGGCGCAACCACATACGCAGGCCCAACGTCAGCATAAAACCGAGCGGCACGTACGCCAACACATTGATCAGCACGTCTTTCAGAGTGATGTAGTACGGCCACGGCGCCGTCAAAAAACCGTAGACATCCTCGGCCGGCATGCGCCAATTGCGAAACGGTTGCAGGCTGGCGTAGACGATGGTGAGCAGGTAAGCTAACGCCAGCACCAACGACAATAGATAAACATGCCGCGATTCCCTGGCGTGGGCGACAGTCGTGCCATGGGCCACGGTCTTTGCATCGACACCCGATTTTGAGTCAGACACCATTGCGCAAATACTACGACATTTTTAACGGCGACGCTGACGGGCTGTGCGCGCTGCATCAATTGCGTCTGGAAGAACCGCGCGATGCCGAACGCATTACCGGCGTCAAACGCGACATCAAGTTGCTGGAGCGCGTCGATGCCGCGGCCGGCGACGAAATCACGGTGCTGGATATATCGATGAAGTCCAATGCGTCCGCGCTGGCGAAATTGCTCGCGCGCGGGGTGAAGTGCCAGTACTTCGATCACCACGCGGCGGGTACCATCCCGCAGCACGCGGGCCTGGTTGCGCACATCGATACCGCTAGCGATATGTGTACCAGCCTTATCGTTGACCGTTACCTATCGGGCCGCCAGCGCCTATGGGCGGTAGTGGCCGCCTTCGGCGACAACCTGGTGTCCGCGGCCATACGCGCGGCGCAACCGCTGAATCTGGATCACACCGAACTCGCGCGCCTGCACGAGTTGGGCGACTGTTTGAACTACAACGCCTATGGTGAAAGCGTCGACGATCTGCACTATCCCCCGGCGGATTTGTACGAGGTAATTTCGCCGTATCGCGATCCACGCGACTTCATGGTTGACGAGCCGGTGTTCGATGTACTGAAAAACGCCTGCCGCGAAGATCTCGCTCGCGCCGAAGATCTGCAGCCGGAAATCGCCGGCGCCCACGCAGCGTTGTATGTGCTCCCCGATGCGGCGTGGTGCCGCCGCGTGAATGGCCTCTTCGGCAACCGGCTCGCGCAGGCGCATCCACAGCGCGCACACGCGGTGCTGGTCACCAAGGCCGGCGGTTATACCGTGAGCGTGCGCGCGCCGTTGTCCGATCCGCGCGGCGCGGATGAATTGTGTTCGGCCTTTGCCAGCGGCGGCGGACGCAAAAATGCCGCCGGCATTAATCTGCTGCCGCGGACCGAGCTGGCAACGTTTGTCGATGCATTTCGCGCAACCTATGCTTAACTGCTATATTGTTGTAAGTATTTGATTTTAAACAATATTTTGTTTTGCATCGAGGCGACTCAGAAATTGCACCTCGAGCAATCCAAACGCGCTCAACCACAGCGCGGCATCCCACGCATCCATCCATTCACCGCGCGCGAGCCAGGTGAGTACCAACAAGCCCAGCGCGCTGTAGAAGAGCGCGGCAGTGAACTCAAACGCTTTGCGATGTGCGGCGACCACTGCGGGACGCCGCACTTCGATTTCCAGCAGCAACACCACGGCGATCCACAGCGCGAGGTTGCTCGCATCCAGCCATTCTTTTTCGCGCACATACAGCACGGCGGACGCGGCGATCGCCAGCGTCGCCATCACCCGCGCGCCGCGCATCATCGCCAGCGTTTTGGCGCCGCGCCGACCTTGAGCGCTCGCGGATTCAAGAGTAAATAAAATCAACAGCACGTACCACGCCAGCGAATCCAGCGCTTCGCTCAAGCGGCCGGCTATCAAAAAATACCCAGTGTTACACGCGAGCAGTACCAGTATGACGACACCCAGCCGCGAACCTCGCTTCACGGCTCGGTCTTGTCTGGCGCGCGGCCGGGATGATGATGTCCGGTGGCGGGCACATGATGGGTGTGACTGGCGGCGTGCGCCCGTAGTGCCTCGGGTTCGTGCGCTTCGCGATGCAAGGGCGTCGGATGGCCCACCACCTGCGGCAACAGCGATCCCGCCACCATGCCCGCGCCGGCGGCGAGAAACCCCACCAGTTGCGGCAACCACACGTCGTTGTTGGTGCCGAAAAACTCCAGCAATATCCAGGTAAAAAATCCGGCCGCAATGCCGGCTAACGCGCCCTGCGTGGTGGCGCGCTTCCAGTAGAGCCCGAGAAACAACGGGAAGAACGCCGACACCAGCGTGATTTTGTAGGCGCTTTCCACCATTTTGAAAATGCTCGCATTAGAATTCAACGCAAACGCCAGCACGA
>JAYUAH010000580.1:0-3678 GCA_043741415.1 Betaproteobacteria bacterium | reverse complement strand
GCTCACGTGGGAGAAGCGCTACATCACGCTGGGGCCGATTGCAACGCTGCTGGGCTTGGCGTTCCGGCTGTATGACCCCGATCACATTCTGAGTTCGCGCGAAGATCGTGGCATCACGCTGGGGCTGATCCCCACCGACACGGCAGGCGTCAATATCGGCCGGCGGCATTTCCCGTTGAACGGTGCGTTCATGAACGGACCGAACTGGGGCAAGGATGTATTCGTGCCCATGGAGTACGTGATCGGCGGCGTCGATTACGTCGGCCAGGGCTGGAAAATGCTGATGAATTGCCTTGCGGCGGGGCGTTCGATTTCGCTGCCGGGCAGCTCGGTGGGCATGGCAAAACTCGCCACGCGCACCACCGGTGCTTATGGGCGCGTGCGCACACAATTCAAGACCGCGATCGGGCGCTTCGAAGGCGTCGAAGAGGCGATGGCGCGCATCGGCGGCAATCTGTATTTGATGGACGCCGCGCGCGTAATGACCGCGGGCGCCATCGACCTGGGCGAAAAGCCTTCGGTGATTTCGGCGATTGTGAAATACCACATCACCGAGCGCGGCCGCCAGGTGATCAACGACGCGATGGACGTACACGGCGGCAAAGGCATTTGCATGGGGCCGAACAATTATCTGGGCCGCGCCTATCAGCAGATACCGGTGGCGATTACCGTTGAAGGCGCGAACATCCTCACGCGCTCGATGATTATTTTCGGCCAGGGCGCGATTCGCGGCCATCCGTTTGTGCTCAAAGAAATGGAAGCCGTGCACGAGACTGACGAGCGCAAGGCTTTGCGTGATTTCGACAAGGCTTTTTTCGGCCATATGGCGTTTGCGATTTCGAACAAAGCGCGTGCGGTGTGGATGGGACTCACCGCCGCACGTTTTGTGATGGCGCCCGGCGACAGCGACACGCGGCGCTACTATCAGCAACTCACACGCCTTTCCAGCGCCTTTGCGTGGGCCGCGGATGTGGCGATGTTTGTGGTGGGCGGGGCGTTGAAACGCCGCGAACGGCTGTCGGCGCGGCTCGGCGATATTCTGAGTCAGCTCTATCTGGCCTCCACGGTGTTAAAGCGTTACGAGGATGAGGGCTGTGCCGCGGAAGATTTGCCTTTGCTGCACTGGGCGATGCAGGACGCACTCAATCGCGCGCAAGAAGCCTTCTACGGGCTGTTTGAAAATCTGCCGAATAAGCTGGTGGCGTGTGGTTTGCGCGTGAGCATTTTTCCGTATGGCCGCGTATTTCATGCGCCGGTCGACAGCTTGGGCAGCAAGGTCGTGGGTCTGATGATGACGCCGGGGCCGTCGCGTGATCGTTTGACCCACGGCATGTGTATTCCGCGCGATGAAAACGATCCGGTGACTGTGCTCGATGCAGCGTTGCTGGCGGTGATTGCCGCGGAACCGATTGAAGCAAAAATGCGTACTGCAGCGCGCACCGGCACCATCCACGGTGACTTCCCGGATCAACTCGCACAAGATGCGCTGGCCCAAGGTGTGATTACGCAGCACGAAGCAGACAGTCTCGCGCACGCCAAAGCGCTGCGGCGCAAGGCGATTATGGTGGATGATTTTCCCAAAGACTTTGGCCGCAGTGAGTTGTTTCAGACGACGCAGCCGGTCAGTTTCGACGCCTTGCACCGCTCATGAGCGAGCGTATTTTATATGTGGTCGCCGATGGTATCGCCACCATCACTTTCAATCGTCCAGAGGTGATGAATGCGCTCGACCCGCAAAGTATCGTCGCGTTTCGTGCGGTGTGCGAGCGCGCTGAACTCGACGCGACGGCGCGCGTGGTGGTGCTGCGCGGCGCGGGTGCGGCGTTTCTCTCCGGCGGCGATGTGGCCGCGTTCAAAGAAAATCTCGCGGATTTTTCGATCAAGGTGATCGGCCTTGCCGGCGAACTGCATCGCGGCATCCTCGCGTTGCGTCGCGCGCGAAAACCCGTGATAGCGAGCGTGCATGGGGCGGTGGCCGGCGCGGGCATGAGTATCATGATGGCGTGCGATTTGATTGTCGCTGCGGAAGGCACGCAATTCACCATGGCCTACAGCCGCATTGCCACCAGTCCCGACGGCGGCGCGAGCTGGTTTTTGCCGCGCTTGGTGGGCTACCACAAAGCGATGGAGCTGCTGCTACTGGCGGATACCGCGGACGCCGCTGCGTTACATGCTATGGGCATAATCAATCGCGTGCTGCCGGCGGCCGAGCTCGAAGCAGCCACACAAAAACTCGCGCGACGTTTGGCGGCGGGACCGGCGACGGCCTATGCCGAAACCAAGGCGCTGGTAAATAATGAATTAAATCAAATACTTAAGAAACACCTGGAAGCTGAGGCGCTAGCCTTCTCACGGTGCGCCGCGCACGCGGATTTTGCCGAGGGCGTGACGGCGTTTGTCGATAAACGCAAGGCGGTATTCAAAACTTAACAGGAGCCGTGATGAGCACACTTAAGGGCAAGACCGTATTCATCACCGGCGCCAGCCGCGGCATCGGCCGTGAAATCGCGCTGCGCTGCGCACGCGATGGCGCCAACATCGTGGTCACCGCAAAAACCGCGGAGCCGCACGCGAGTTTGCCCGGCACGGTGCATAGCGTCGCGGCTGAAATCGAAGCGGCCGGCGGCAAAACGCTCGCGTTACAACTCGATGTGCGCGACGACGTGGCGGTGGCTGCCGCCGTGGCGCAGGCCGCACGGACCTTTGGCGGCATTGATATTCTGCTCAACAACGCGAGCGCCATTATGTTGGGCAACACCGCGGCGACGCCGATGAAACGCTTTGACCTGATGCAGTCGGTGAATGCGCGCGGCACCTTTGCGTGTTCGCAGGCGTGTTTGCCGTACCTTGAAAAATCAGCCCGCGCGGGCAATAACCCGCACATCCTCACGCTGTCGCCGCCGCTGAATATGAGTGCGCGCTGGTTCAAGGACCATGTGGCCTATACTATGAGCAAATACGGTATGAGCATGTGCACGCTGGGTATGGCTGAAGAATTCCGCGCGCTGGGCATCGCGGTCAATTCGCTGTGGCCGCGCACCACCATTGCCACGGCGGCGATTGCGGTGAATTTCCCCGAAGCCATACTCAAGGCCAGCCGCAAACCGCAAATCATGGCGGATGCGGCTTACGCCATTTTCGGTCGGGATAGCCGTACGGCCACCGGCAATTTTTATATCGACGAGGCCGTGCTGCGCGAAGCAGGCGTCACTGATTTTTCGCACTATGCGGTAACGCCCGGCACTCCGTTGTATACTGATCTTTTCCTGGAATAAGAATAAGAGCCCGGTTGTAAATCGAGAGGAGGGAGGCCATGTCAAACGCCCTGGATCACGTGATTTCAGTCGCCGACGCGGGCACGCTCGACGGCCTGTTTCGCGAGCGCGTCAAGCGCACACCCGCCGCGGTCGCCTATCGCGACTATAACCAGCAGCACGCGAATTGGCGCGACTACACCTGGGAGCAGATCGATCACCAGGTGGCGCGCTGGCAGACCGCGCTCGAAGCCGACGGCTTGAAGCCCGGCGACTGCGTGGGCGTGATGCTGCGCAATTCGCCGGAGTGGGTGATCTTCGATCAGGCCGCACTCGGTTTGGGCCTGGTGGTGGTGCCGCTCTATACGCAGGATCGGCCGGACAACGTGGCCTATATCGTCAACGATTCCAACTGCAAAGTGCT
>JAYUAH010000579.1:0-3680 GCA_043741415.1 Betaproteobacteria bacterium | reverse complement strand
CGCGGCTGGCAAAACACTATCACGTGATCCTGCCGGATCTGCGCGGTTACGGCGACAGCTCGCTGCCGGAGCCGGGGCCGGAGAACAGTAACTTTAGTTTTCGCAACATGGCGCAAGACTTGATCGACGTCATGGATCAACTTGGCTACGACAAATTTTTCGTCGCCGGCCACGATAGAGGCGGACGCACCGTGCATCGCCTGTGCATGGATCATCCCGAGCGCATTCAGAAGTTGTGTTTGATGGACATCATCCCCAATCACTACGTGTGGACGAATCCAACCAAAGCATGGGTGATCGGCACCTGGCACTGGGCCTTCATGGCGCAGCCGGAGCCGTTTCCGGAGCGCATGATTAGCGCAGTGCCGGCGGAATATTTTCTCAAGAGCCGCATGCAGATACGCGGCGGCACTGGCTTAGGTTTTTTGACCGATGGGGCGATGGCGGAATATATCCGCTGCTATACGCTGAAGACCATCACCGGTTCATGCCGCGACTATCGTGCAACGGCGACCTGCGATTTCGCCATGGACACCGCCGACAAAGACAAAAAACTCGCCATGCCGCTGATGCTGCTGTGGGGCGCGCGCGGGCACTCACCGGAGCGCGCGAAAGAATTTCTGAATATCTGGCGTCAGTACGCCGCCAACATTGTGGCGACGGATCCGATGGATTGCGGGCACTATATGCAGGAAGAAATGCCGGATCGGATTTACGATCACTTTACGAAATTTTTCGCTTAAGTATTGGACATAAACACATGACAGTCTCAATCGGTTTTATCGGTCTCGGCAACATGGGCAACCCGATGGCGGGAAACGTGTTGAAGCACGGTTACCCCATGACAGTGTTCGACCTGAATCCAAAGTCCATGGAAAACCTGGTGGCCGCGGGCGCGAAAGCAGCAACGTCTGCAAATCAGGCGGCGGCGAATGCGGATGTCGTGATCACCAGCTTGCCGGGCACGCCCGAAGTCGAGAAACTTTATCTGGGCGCGGGCGGGTTGATCGAGGCCGCGAAAACAGGCGCTGTATTGATTGATCTCAGTAGCGTGCTGCCCTCGACGCCACGCAAAATCGAAGCAGCAGCAAAAGCCAAAGGCCTGCAATTTCTGGAAGCACCAGTGAGCGGCGGTGTCACAGGTGCGCGCGCCGCCACTCTCGCGATCATGACCGGCGGTGATACGGCCGTGCTCGAAAAGGTGCGTGCGGTGCTGCAACACATTGGCCCGAATATTGTTCACGTCGGCCCGGTGGGTGCGGCCAACACGTTAAAGGCCATCAACAACATGATGTCCAACGTCAACGCCATCGCGATGATGGAGGGCCTGGTGGTGGGGTTAAAGGCCGGGCTTGATTTGGGTGTGATGGCCGATGTGATCAAGAAAAGCAGCGGCAACAGCAATGCGCTGGCGCGCGTGGATCGCGCAATCATGCCGCGCAACTTCGAACCGGGCTTCAAGGTCGCGTTGATGAATAAGGATCTGGAAACGTTCAACTCGATAGCGAAGGAGCTACACGTGCCGGTAAGTTTTTCCAATGTGGCGCAGCGTTATCAGCAGGCGGCGCTGGCGGCTGGGCTCGGTGAAAAAGATACCAGTGTGGTGTTTACGGTAATCGAGCAACTGGCCGGACTGAAGCGCTGATTCATGTTGCTCGGTTGCATTGCAGACGATTTCACCGGCGCAACGGACCTCGCCAATAACCTGGTGCGTGGCGGCATGCGCACGGTGCAGACAGTCGGCGTGCCCGCTGCGACGTTGCGCGAGGACGTCGATGCCGTGGTGGTGGCGCTGAAGTCGCGCACCGTTCCTGCCGCCGAGGCTGTGGCGCAATCGCTGGCGGCATTGCAGTGGCTGCAACAACACGGCTGCGCGCAAATCTACTTTAAGTATTGCTCGACGTTTGATTCCACGCCGGCGGGCAACATCGGTCCGGTGACCGAGGCGTTGATGGACGCGTTAGACTGCGATTTCACCATTGCGTGCCCGGCATTTCCGCAAGCGGGCCGCACGGTGTTTAAGGGGCATTTGTTCGTGGGGGATGTGCTGCTCAGCGACTCGGGTATGCGCCATCATCCGTTGACGCCAATGACGGATGCCAATCTCGTGCGCGTGTTGCAGGCGCAAATGCAATGCAAAGTCGGATTGATCGGATATGACGTTGTTGCGAGCGGGGCGGCGGCGATATGTGCGTACGTGGCCGCGTTGAAATCGACTGGTGTGAAGGTGGCGATCGTCGATGCGGTGAGCAACAATGATTTGTTATCTATCGGGCAAGCGGTCAGTGGCATGCCGCTGGTGACTGCAGGCTCGGGTGTTGCTATAGGATTGCCGCAGAATTTTTCGGCACTGGCCGTGCATCATGCGGGCGCGGCGCAGTTGCTGCCCACGAAGGGATATCGCGCAATAGTGTCCGGCAGTTGTTCGGTTGCGACCAACGCGCAGGTGGCGCATTTCGTCAAGCACGGTGGCGCGGCGCGCGCTATCGATGCCATCAAACTCGCAGCCGGCGAGCCCGAAGTCGAGCGCATGCTGGCCTGGGCAATGCCGCTATTGGTCAAGGGCCCGGTGCTGCTGTACTCGACTGCCGCACCAGAAGAAGTGCAAGCGATACAATCGAAACTGGGCGCAAGTCAAGCGGGGCGGTTGATTGAAAACGCGCTCGCCGGTATCGCGAGAGGGTTGGTCGATGCGGGCGTCGATCAACTGGTGGTGGCCGGCGGCGAGACGTCCGGCGCGGTGGTGCAGGCCTTGCGTATCGAAGCGCTGCGTATCGGTCCGCAGATTGATCCTGGGGTACCTTGGACCATGAGTGTCGGCAACAAGGGCATCGCGCTGGCGTTGAAATCCGGCAACTTCGGCGGCGAAGATTTTTTTACCAAGGCGTTTCGAGTGCTGCAATGAACGAACATCAATTGCGCGATCAGATCGTTGAACTGGGCAAGTCGCTCTACGACCGCGGTCTGGCCCACGGCAGCGCGGGCAATATCAGTGTGAAACTCGCCGACGGCTATTTGCTGACGCCGACCAATTCGTGCCTGGGCCGCCTCGACCCGGCGCGTATTTCGCGGCTGGATGGCAACGGCACAATGGTGAGCGGTGACGCGCCATCGAAAGAGGTGTTTCTGCATCTGGGTATGTATCACGAGCGCGCGAGCAGTACGGCGGTGGTGCATTTGCACAGTCTGCACGCGGTGGCGGTGTCGTGCCTCGATGGGCTCAATCCTGAAAACGTGTTTCCGCCGATCACCGCGTACGCCATCATGCAAGTGGGCCAGCTCGCGTTGGTGCCGTACTTCGCGCCGGGCGATAGCGCGCTGGCGGACGCCGTGCGCAAGGTGGCGGGCAAGCATCACGCCGTGTTGCTGGCGAATCATGGGCCTGTCGTCGCAGGCACGTCGTTGACCGCTGCGGTGTATGCGATTGAGGAGCTGGAGCAAACCGCACGCTTGATGCTGTTGCTACAAGACCACCCGACGCGTTTGCTAACACCGGCGCAAATTGCCGATTTAAACCGCAGATTCCCGGGTTGACGTGATCTACACGTGACCGGCGTCAAGAATAGCGCGGGGGCGTCCGTGTACAATGTGCACTCAATTCATTGAGCAAGGGATGACCAACCCATGAGTCTTGCCCCGTTTCATCTGGCGTTCCCCGTAGTTGATCTGAATCAGGCGCG
>JAYUAH010000578.1:0-19060 GCA_043741415.1 Betaproteobacteria bacterium | reverse complement strand
CTTCTGCTGCGGGTTCAGACATGTTGTTTTTGTGGCGTCTTTGATGAGGCATTGTACTGGAACGTGCTGTGCTCGCGAAAGGTTGAAGTCTGGAATTTGGCGCTACACTTCGGGCAACCGCAATTTGGTTGCCCACGAGCCCCAGCCATGATGGAAGCGTTTTTGTTGTATCTGCGTCTGAGTGCGTGTGCGTTATGTTTCGCCGTGCCCGCGCCTGCGATTCACGCGGCCGTGCCGCCGGCGTATCCGAGCAAACCGCTGCGGCTGGTGACGGGCTCCGCTCCCGGCGGCGGCTCGGATTTTGTCGCGCGCACTTTGTCGGAGAAGTTGACCGAGCGTTGGGGTCATCCCGTGCTGGTCGATAACCGCCCTGGTGCGGGCGGGGCCATCGGTGCTGATGTGGTGGCGAAGGCGAATCCTGACGGCTATACGCTGCTGATCAACACCGGCAGCGGCATCGCGGTGAATCCCGCGTGCAGACGCTGCCCTACGATGTAAAACGTGATTTCGCGCCGCTGATGCTGGTGAGCCGCGCACCGTTTGTGCTGGCGGTGAATCCGGCGTTGCCGGCGAAATCGGTGGCCGAGTTGATTCAATTGGCGAAAGCGCATCCTAAAAAATACAGCTACGCCTCGTCGGGCATCGGCGCCATGTCGCATCTGGCGATGGAACTGTTCAAGGTCATAGCCAACGTGAACGTGGTGCATGTGCCGTATCGCGGCAGCGCGCCCGCGGCAGTCGATCTCATTGCGGGCCAGGTGCAATTGGCGATGAACAACATCGTACCGACCTTGCCGCACGTGAAATCAGGCCGCGTGCGCGCGCTGGCGGTCAGTGCTCCGCTGCGTTCGCACGCGTTGCCCGACGTACCCACCGTCGCCGAAAGCGCACTGCCGGGCTTTGAGGCGACACAATGGTACGGCGTGCTGCTGCCGGCGAAAGTACCCAAACCGATACTCACGCTGCTGCACGGTGAAATCAGCAAGGTGCTGCAAATTCCACACGTGCGCTTGCGCCTCACCGAGGAAGGCGGCGATGTGGTGGGCGGCACGCCGGCGCAATTCGCGGCTTACATCGCGCTGGAGACCGAAAAGTGGGCGAGCGTGGTGAAGGCGGCGAACGTCAGGGTTGAGTAGCGCCGGGTTGCCATCGGCAGTGGCGGGGCGCACAATAATCCTCCCCATCACCTGAAGGGAGTTCATCATGACCGTCGCTCGCGTTACCGAAATCAGCAGCATGAGCAAAAAAAGTTTTGAACATGCCATCGACCAGGGTGTGTCGCGCGCCAACAAGACCTTGAAAAACGTCAAGGGCGCGTGGATCAAGGATCAGGAAGTGGTGATCGACGGTGGAAAAATCGTCGGCTACAAGGTCATTATGAAAGTGACGTTTGTGCTGGAATGATTAGCGCCTTCCGCCTTCCGAAAAATACCGCTAAATCTGCGAGTAACCCGAACCCTTGGTCGTCACACCGCGGCCAGTGGGCTTGTCGAGCAAACCGTACTCTCCGAGTAACTGCTGACTGTACGTGACGCGGCCGTTGACTTTATCGGTGGGCTCGCTCGCCAGCAGCAACGCCGCGCGCGCCATGTGCGTCGGCGGCTCCGCGTTGGGGTCATTCATGCCTTTGGCGATCTTGTGATAAATCGTACCCGGCGTCGCCACCACTTGCGAGGGCGACAACGCAGTGACGGCGATGTTGTGCTCGGCCACTTCCTGCGCCAAGCCTTGCGTGAAGCGCTCCAGCGCGGCCTTGGTGGCGCCGTACATAGTGCCGCCATTGACCGGCCGCGCGTCTTTGAACGGCGCGCGGCCCGGGCCGATGGCCGAACCGGATGAAATATTTACGATAGACCCGCGCCGCGTTTTGATCATGCGGGGTAACACCAGTTGCGACATCATGAACGGGCCGTGCACATTGACGGCGAATGCTTTCACCCAGCGTTTGACGTTGTAATCGACGATGGGTTTGTAATAAGTGAGGGCGGCGTCGTTGACCAGAATATCGACCGTGCCGTAGGCATCCTGTGCAGCCTTGAGTAATTTCTGGCAATCGGCTTCGTTAGAGACGTCAACCGCGACGGCGATGGCCTGACCGCCGGCGTCGTTGATCTGTTTGACCGTGCCCGCCAGCGAGCCGGTGAGCAAACGGTGATCGCCTTCGTTCAGCGTGCGCGCCGCACACACGATTTTGGCGCCTTCCCTCGCAAATAGCTTGGCGATTTCTTCACCGATACCGCGACTGGCGCCGGTGACTATGGCGACACGACCGTCGAGCTTGCCCATGATGCCTCCTTAGCCTTCGTTGAAAAACACGTAGGGCGGAAAAGCGTAGCGCCTTCCGCCGCAGGGATTGTGCGTTACCACCGCATTGGCGGAAGGCGCTGCGTTTTTCCGCCCTACAAAACCCTCTATCAATAATGCGACGAAAAGCTGATCGCGTCACGCTTGGCGAGTTCTTCCAAATCGATATATGAACGCTTGGTTTTTTTGTCGACAGTGAATTGCAGTTTTTTGTTCGACTCGGTCGAGCCGCGGATCGCGAGTAGTTCCAGCGATTCTTTCACTTCCCACTCGTGCGCACCGGCGATGCCGGGCGGGCAATACAGAAATGATCCGGCGCTGACTTCGTATTCCTTGCCTTCGATGTCGCGCACAATCGCATGGCCGGAGAGGATGTAATAGAACGCTTCGATCGGATGCCAGTGCAATTCCTCTTTGGAACCTGGCGTGTAGGTGGCGTGCCCGACGCGCAGCCGGTCGGTGGGGATTTCCGGGCAGCCAATCAGCCGCCGCATGCGCTGCTCGGGAATGACGCCCTCGGCGCCTTTGATCCTGGCAATGTTGACGACTTTCAGGGTGGATTTGACTTCCATGATGACTCCTATGGGCGGGAACAAAAAAGCGGGCATCTGCCCGCTTTCGGTTTACAACGTTAGCTTGCGTAGCTCGGATCAATGCGATCCAGCCGGCGCAGCAGCGACGGCCATTCGAGCAACCCGCGCCGGCGTTGCGTACCGCCCTTGCCGAGCATGCCGTAGGTGGACTGCACCACTTCATCCGGCGGCAACTGGATTTCGGTGTTGCACGAGAGCGTCATCACTTGCAACTGGCAGGCGCGTTCGAGGCGATAGTGGTTGTTGAAACATTCGGGAATGCTGTCGCCCACGGTGAGCAGGCCGTGATTGCGCAGGATCAACGCTTCGCAGTTGCCCATACTTTGCACCAGGCGCTCGCGCTCATCCAGCCGCAGTGCCGGGCCTTCGTAGTCGTGATAAGCGATTTCTGCGAAACGCATGGCGCTTTGCGCCAGCGGCAGCAGGCCCTGCTTGTGCGCGGAGACCGACATGCCCGCCAGCGTGTGCGTGTGAATCACGCAATCGACATCGTGCCGCGCGCCATGAATCGCGCTGTGGATCACGTAACCCGCCTGATTCACGCCGTAGTCGGTGGCGTTGAACAGCACATTGCCCTCGAGGTCGATCGTGATCAGGCTGGACGCCGTAATCTCGTCGTAGAGCATGCCGTAGGGGTTGATGAGAAACTCATTATGCGAGCCGGGAATGCGCGCGGAGATGTGATTGGCGATCATTTCCACCATGCCGAACTCGTGCATCAGGCGGTAGCACGCGGCGAGATTGATGCGCACATCCCATTCTTCTTTGCTGACTTGTTCGCGGACGGGTTTGTTGAGGTGGATCGCGGGTGCGTTCATGTTGGCTCCTTAAAGAATTAAGTTCAAGTTCTTTACCGCAAAGACGCAAAGTCGCAAAGGAGAAACGCAAAGAAAAGCTAGACCAGAATTTCTTTGCACGGGGTTCTTTGCGTCTCTGCGCCTTTGCGGTTCGAATTGCCGTTAGTTGGCGTTAACCCTTGATCGCCTTACCCGCCGTAGTCCCCGACAACTTGCCGAACACTGCACCGGAAGTCAGTCCCGTACCGCCCGGATAGTTGTGATAGAAAATCCCGCCGACCAGTTCGCCGGCCGCATACAGGCCTTTGATCGGTTGGCCGCCCGTATCTTCAACCTGACCTTCCGTCGCCGGATCGACGCTGATTTTCAAACCGCCGAAACTGAAGGTCACGCCGCACGTTACCGCGTAGGCTTCGAACGGCGCGGTATCCACGGTGTTGGCCCAGTTGGTTTTGTTGATCGGCAGGCCTTCGGTGCGGCGGCCGTCTTTGATCGCCATGTTGAATTCTTTGTCGTGCTGCACGGCTTTGTTGTATTCGGTGATTTCGCGCAGCGCGGCTTCGGGGTTGACGCCGTCCATCATTTTGCACAGTTCTTCGAGCGTGTTGGCGCGCACCTTGGTCACGCGTTTGATGCGGTACTCATCGCGCAGCGCGGGAATAATTTTGGCATCGAACACTTGCCATGCAAACATGCCCGGCTGATTCAAAATCACCTTGCCGTATTTGGCATACGTGTAGTTGCGGAAATCAGCGCCTTCGTCGCAGAAGCGTTTGCCGTCGGCGTTAATCATAATGCCCCAGGGGTAGCTGTGCTTCTGGAATTGATCGCCTACCGCGAGATCGCCGAACGGCGGCGAGTTGCGATCCCAACCCACGGCATGACAGCCGGACCAGTGGCCATAGGGCATGGCGCCAATGTCGAGCGCCATTTTTATGCCGAGGCCGGTGTTGTAACGCGTGCCGCGCACATGCGCCAAATCCCAACCCGGGCCCAAGTATTGCGCGCGCATGGCGGCGCTGGATTCGAAGCCGCCGCAGGCGAGTATCACCGCCTTGGCTTTGATATCGACATTCTTTCCCTTGTGACGCGCACGCACGCCCAGCACGTTGTTGTCGCTGTCGGTGAGCAATGAGATGGCGGGCGTTTCGTAAAAAATCTTGATGCCTTCGCGTTCACAGGCTTTGTGCTCGTTGGCGACCAGGCCTTCGCCGCCGCCCCAGGTTTCCGCGGCGAGGCCGCCCCAGAATTTGTAGCGCGTGTTGTTATCGACCTTGTAGGACTGACGGCCATAGCTCGGCTGAAACTTCACACCTTTCTTGCGCAGCCACACGATGGTGTCGAAGCTGCGGCGAATCAGCATTTCGCACAGGTCAGGGTCGGTCATCTCTTGTGTGATGCGCGCCATGTCGTCGAAGTACGCGTCCGAGGTGTAGGAGCCGTAGTCGTGGGTTTTCTTTTCTTCTTCGGTGAGCTCGGGAATAATTTCGGCCAGTTCATCAACGTTGTTGAACACCACGCGCATCAGCCCGCCGGTGTAGCGGCTGTTGCCGCCGCAATCGTCTATCGGCGCGGCTTCGAGCATGATCACGTTCGCACCTTGTTCACGTGCGGCGAGTGCTGCGCAGGCGGCGGCATTGCCGGCGCCGACGACGATTATATCGGGTTGTCCAAAATCCGGAAGACTCATAAAATATCCTTTAAAATCAAATAGTTAAGTATATTTAACGTTTGAGGTGCAAAGACACGCGGCAGTGGCGCGAGGTGGTGGAATTATACCGTGCGTTGCGTGCGGATCGCGCGTGAAAAGTTCGCACTATGGCTGGCGTAAAGACCGCACAAAGTTCTCACCGCAAAGACGCTAAGGCGCAAAGAACTGCCGCAAAGAAAATCGGAAAAGGTTGTTGATGTTCTTTGCGCGAGCTTTGCGTCTTAGCGTCTTTGCGATTCGAACCGAATTTCAGTGCAATGTTTTGGGCGCCGCTTTGGGCGCGGCTTCCGCAGCAGCCGGCGCCGCCGGTGCGGGCGCTGCATGATGCGCCACCATGCGCCAGCCGAGTTCGGTGCGTAGATAAATATTGGTCGCCAGCATCGGATTGCTGGCGGGGTCTTGGCCCGCCACGCTGATCTGTTCATAGACGCTGTGGATGGCGATCATCATGCCGTGAATTTCGTGGCGTGCACGCAATTGAAAACTCAGCGTTTGCCCGTTGGTGAACAGCCGCCGCCACGATTCGCGGATGTGTTCCACGCCGGCAATACGCTGTGCGCCGGGATGCACGCAATAAATTTCGTCATCATCGGCCCACACGCCCATCATGGCTTCGAGATCGCCTTTGTTGAAGGCGTCGTAGAACGCCGCTTCGGCTTCCTGCGCATTGGCGTAGAGTGTTTTTTTCACGGTGGGCCGCACCTGGAGAATTTTGGTAATTCTATCAATTTCACATCGTGCCGGGTTTTTATAGTGCGCGCTGGCGAGTTGCACTACGCAGCCGGAAAGGTAACAATCCACCTCGTGTCGGAGGTTGCGTCTGATGCGCGGGGGTTTCGAGAGGGGGGCGGTTTTATGACATTCAAACAGATTGCGCCGTGTGCGCTGTGCATGATCGTGATGGCAGCGAATACGCACACGCACGCCGCGGATGCGGCTTATCCGTCGCGACCGATCCGCATGCTGGTGCCCAATGCGCCGGGCAGTTCGGTCGATACGCTAAGCCGCATCATCGGCAACAAAATGAGCGACGTGATCGGCCAGCAACTGGTGGTGGATAACCGTGCCGGTGCGGGCGGCATCGTTGGCATGGAAATCGCCAAGAACGCCGCGCCCGATGGCTACACGCTGATCAGCGCCACCACGGCGGCATCGACGGTGGCGGTGCTGTTGATGAAGAATCCTACGTTCGATCCGGTGAAAGATTACGATCATGTATCGCAGTTTGCGGTGACGGCGAATGTGCTGGTCGCGCATCCGGGGCTGCCGGTTAAATCGGTAAAAGAGTTAGTGGAGTTCGCCAAGAGCAAGCAGCTCAATATGGCCTCTGCCGGCGCGGGCTCGCAAAGTCATTTGTCGGGCGCTTACTTTATGTCGGTGGCCAATTTTCAATCGCTGCACGTGCCGTACAAGGGCGGCGGGCCGTCGGTGGCGGCGGTGCTCGCCGGCGAAGCGCAATGGACGTTAACACCGGCACCGGCGGTAATGGGCCACGTCAACGCCGGCAAACTACGCGCGCTGGGCCACAGCCTGCCGGGCAAATCACAACTGATGGGCGCGATGCCGCCGATCGCGGACACGCTGCCGGGCTTTGACTACAGCGGCTGGCAGGGCTTCATGGTGCCCAAAGGCACGCCGCGACCCATCATCGAACAACTGCGCGCCGCGCTGATCAAAACCGCGAATCTGCCCGAGGTGAAAAACCTGCTTGCGACACAGGCCACGGAAGTGGTCACCGGCACGCCGGAAGCATTTCGCAAGGCGATCGCCGATTCATTGGTGAAAAATGCTAGGGTGATCAAAACCGTGGGATTGAAAGTCGAGTAAAGCCGAGAAAAACGACTAGCCACAGAGAACACAGAGGAACAAAGAGGAACACAGACGAGTAGGGGGCGCAGTAGCTTGCGCGGTTGTGCCGGGTTTATGTACCGCAGGCAAATTCCAGTTCTCGATTTTCTCTGTGTTCCTCGGTGATCTCTGTGGCTGATTTGCAGTTCTTGGTAAATTTCATAAGGAGCAACAGTAATGATTTACAACGAAAGAGGCCTATCCGAAGAAACCGTGATGATGCGCGATGTCACGCGCAAATTCGTGAACGAGCATGTGATTCCGTTCACGCGCCAGAATTGGCAGGCCGAATGGAGTATGAAGCCCGAAGGGCGCCTGCCACCGAAGATTTTGGAAGTCGCACACCAAATCGGCATCCGCACGCTCGGCGTGCCGGAAGAATATGGCGGCATCGCGCTCGATCCGAAAACCGAAACGCAAACCTTCGCCGTGATCTCCGAAGAAATCTCGCGCGGCGACTGCGGCTTGGCCGAAAAAATGGTGCAGCAGTGGAAAGTCTCGGTACTGTTGCGCAACATCCTGCCGGAGCACCTGAAGAAAATCTGGTTTCCGAAAATCATGGCGGATTCGCAATTTTTGCTCGCGCATTGTTTGACCGAGCCGCGCGGCGCTTCCGACCGCTGGCTGCCGTACGATGTGCCCGAAGCCATGATGCATACCCGCGCGGAAAAGAAAGGCGACAAGTGGGTGATCAACGGCCGCAAGCAATTTATCAGCAACGGCTATGACGCGAGCCTTTATGTGGTGTATGCCACCACCAAGCCGGGCACCGGCCTGACTAAAGGTACGTCGAGTTTTCTGGTGCCGCGCGAGACCAAGGGATTTTCAGTTGCGCGCTGCAACGAAACGCTCGGCGGGCGCTTCATGAACAACGGCGAAATGGTGTTCGAAGACATGGCCGTGCCGCTGGACCATTGCCTGGTGGAAGATATCGCGCTGACCAAAGCGGGCATCTATTTCCGTCCCGGCAAAATCATTCAGGGCTCGAAAAATTTAGGCGTCGGCGTGCGCGCGTACGAAGAAACCGTCAAGTACGTGCACGACTATGTGCAAGGCGGCAAAAAGCTCATCAAGCATCAGGCCACCGCCATTCGTTTGGCCGAGATGGCCACCAAAATCTGCGCTGTGCGTTCGCTGCTGAATGAAGCCTCGCGCGCCGTCGACGCCAATGCGCCGGATGCCGAAGTGCTGTGCAATATGGTCAAGATGTACGCGTCGGAATCCGTGCTCGAAGTGTGCAAACACGCGGTGGAGTTACACGGCGGTAACGGCATGATGCTGGACTTCGGTATCGAGAAACTGTATCGCGATGCGTCCATGTATTTGCATATGGACGGCACGGTGGATGTGACCAAGTTCAAGATCGTGAAGAATCTTTTTCCGGAGACGGCTGGGAAGTATGCGGGGAATGACTGATGTGAAATTCCCGGAATGCACTTCGTTCCTTGCGGGCTTGCTATGATGGAATGCCAAAAGTAGTAAAAGGGGGACGCAAGTGAAATACCTGGGATGGGCGGTCATCTTTGCCTGCGGCGCAGCACAGGCCGATGGCGCCCGCGTCGGGATCGAATATGAACGCGAGAAGGACAATCGGTCGGGCATCAGTAACAACTCTATCACTGTTAAACCGGGGTGGGAGTTCGCCAAGGGCAGTCCGATCAACCTCATCGAACTGCTGATCGACCGAAACGGGTACACGAGCGCCGCCGATGACGGATTCCGCGGGCGCGAGACCAAGCTGTTCGTAAGGCTGCGCCACAGCGGTGGCCTCAATGATCGGGTCGGCCAATATATCCGCGGCGGCGTCGGACGGAGCTTCAACAACCAGCGCGACTTCAATTATGCCTACGTCGAACCCGGGCTGAAAATCGAGTTGAGCGAGCACTGGGAATGGACCCTGGCGTGGCGGGAAAGCGACTCGATAAGCGGCACCGCAGGCCAGCGTGTCCGAAAGCTCATTGCCGGGCCCAGCTACAGCTTCGACAAGTACAACGAGATCGAATTACGCTATGCCAAAGGCGGTCGCGACAAAGACTTCGGGGCTTGGTCGATCGGCTACCTGCGCAAATTCTAGCAAGTGTAGCCCGTAAGTAGCGCAGCGAATTACGGGGCAGTTAACGTGGATTCCTGTAATAAGCTGCGCTCCTTACAGGCTACGGGTTTTGTGCGAATAAACGTGTGGTGATCAATCCGCACGCTCAATCTTCGCTTCCCTAACCACCCGCCGCCATCGTTCAACGGTGGGCTTGAGAATATTGAAGTAATTTTCCGGTGGGCCGCCGGTGGGTTCGAGACCTTCGGCGCGCATTTGTTTGGTCATTTCTTCGGTCAACAATATTTTGGAGACCTCGCGATTCCACAGCGCGACGATGTCTTTGGGTATGCCTTTGGGGCCCCAGATTGCGTACCAGTGCGGCACGTCGAAGCCGGGCACGGTCTCGGAGATACTCGGGATGTCCGGCAGCAGTTGCGAACGTTTGGCCGTCGATATGCCGATGGCGCGCAGGCGTCCAGCTTTGAGGTGCGGCATCACGGGAACGGCGCTGAGCGAGGCGATGTGTGCTTCGTTGCCGAGCACGCCGATGATGGCTAGCCCCGCACCCTTGAAAGGGATGTGCACGGTGTTGATTTTAGCTTCGAGGTTGAGCAGTTCATGCAGCAGATGCGTGACGCTGCCGACACCGACGGTGGCGTAGCTGATTTTGCCGGGATTGCTGCGCGCATAGCTGATCAGGTCCTTGACACTTTTCACCGGCAAGGTGGGGTTCGCTACCAGCAGCATGCCGGTGGTGCCCAGCAGTATTACCGGCGTGATCCCATAGACGGGGTCGTAGCTGAGCTTGTGGTACGCGGACGTTGCGGCGTAGCTGCTGGAAACGGTAATTAACGTATAGCCATCGGGTTCGGATCTCGCGGCGATTTCCGCGCCCAATGCGCCGCCTGCGCCCGCGCGATTATCCACCACCACCGGCTGGCCCAGCACCGCCGACAACGGCGGACCGATGGTGCGCGACAAAATATCAGTGCCGCCGCCGGGAGCGAACGGCGAGATCAGGCGCACCGGTTTGGTCGGATATTTTTGGGCCAGGGTCGCTTGGGATGCAAAACACAGCAACGCGAGAGCGGGCATCAGATTCAATTTGTGCATTGAGCTATGTTTCGACATAAATGCATCTACAAATTTGCCGCTTTTGCCACCTTCTGCCACTTCGGAATTTCGCTCGCGATCATGGCGGCGAACGCTTCCGGCGTGTTGGTCAGCGGCTCTACACCGGCGGCGGCAAAGCGCGCGGCGACCTCATTGGATTTCAACAGTTTGACGATTTCGGCTTGCGTTTTGTAGACGATGGCGCGCGGTGTGCCGCCGGGAAACACCAGGCCGTACCAGGTGTCGAACGCATAACCCGGCACGCCGGATTCGGCGACGGTGGGTATCTCGGGTGCGAATGCGGTGCGCTTGGCGCCGGTGACGGCGAGTGCTTTGATGCGATTCGCTTTGACATGCGGCAGCACGGTGGCGAGGCCGGCCATGGCGACCTGAATTTCGTTGGCCATCAACGCGGCGATCGCGGGGTTGCTGCCTTTGTACGGCACATGCAGCACCGTGAAGCCTGCAGAGAGCATGAGCAATTCAATGCCCAGATGCGTCGCCGCGCCATTGCCGCCGGAGCCGTAACTGACGGAGCCCGGTTTGGCTTTGGCAAGCGCGATCAGTTCCTGTATCGAGTTCGCCGGCAGCGAACGCACGGCGCCAATCACGAACGGTTGATTGGCCACCAGCGACACCGGTGCCAAATCTTTGCGCGGGTCGTAGGTGAGGTGACGGTCGATGGCGGGCGCGAATGAAAGGTGGCCCACGCTGCCCAGCAGCATGGTGTAGCCGTCGGCAGCAGCTTGCCTGGCGACCATGGTGACGGCGGGCGTGCCGCCACCGCCGCCGCGGTTATCCACCACCACCGTCTGTCCCCAGCTTTCGTAGAAGCCCTGCGCCAGTAGCCGCGCGATGATGTCGGTGCCGCCGCCGGGAGCGCTGGGTACTACCATGCGTATGGATTTGCCGGGATAGCCCGTGGCAGATTGTGCGTTGCCCGCGATAGGCGTGGCTGCAATACACATCACAACGGTGGCAGGCAGAATACGCTTCATGAGGGACGTCCTTTGTTTCAATGCGCTGCTGGCCATTGCTTCCAAACTTGTTGCGGCGTGAGTTGCCGCATGCAGTTGAAATGCCCCAACGGGCACTCGCGCTTGAAACACGGGCTGCACGCGATATCGATTTTGATGATCTTGGCGTTGTCCGAAAGCGGCGGCGTGAACGCGGGACTGCTGGAGCCGTAGAGTGCGAGCGTCGGCCGATCCAATGCTGCGGCGACGTGCATCAATCCGGAATCGTTGGTGACAACGACGGCGGCGGCGGCGATGAGATCGATCGCGTCTTCGAGCGAGGTCTTGCCGCACAGATTGACGCAGGCGCCGTCGCTGGCGCGCACGATGTCGTCGCCGATGGCGGTGTCTTTGGGCGAGCCGATCAGCCACACCGCGTAACCGTTTTGCGCCGCTTGTTTTGCGAGCGCGCCGAAGTGTTCGGCGGGCCAGCGTTTGGCGGGGCCATATTCCGCGCCGGGGCAAAATACGGCTAGCGGCTTATTTAACGTAAGTATTTGATTTTGAACAATTTTTTCTATATTTCCTGCTTGCGAAGCTAAGTGCGGTACTGGCAGCGGGTGCGGCAACGTCGCGCCGCGCTCGAGTGCGAGTGCAGCGAAACGCGCCACCATTTTCGGCAGTGCGTGCTCGTCGAGGCGGCGCAAATCGTTCAACAAACCGTAGCGCATTTCGCCGCGAAAGCCGGTACGCAGCGGAATTTTTGCGAGCAGCGGAATCAGTGCGGACTTCAACGAATTGGGCAGCACGATGGCTTGATCGTAGCGCTCTATTTGCAAATCGTGCGCGAGCCGCCGGCGTTCATTGAATTTCAGTTCACCGTGGCCAAAGCGGGCGACGATGCCGCGGCGCACTTCGGGCATGCGCGATAACAGCGGCAGCGTGAACGGCGGGGCGAGTACGTCGATCGCAAGGTGCGCGTGGCGCTGGTGCAGCAGTGTCATCATCGGCTGCGCCATCACGGTGTCGCCGACCCAGGACGGGGCGACGACGAGGATTTTCATGGGCTAAATGGTGCTGCCGGGTGATTAATGGGAGGGCTTCGCCGGCCCGCCCTTCAACGTGTATTTCGTGCCGCAGTACGGGCACAGCGCTTCGCCGGTTTGCTCGATGGGCATGAACACGCGCGGATGCGCATTCCACAACAGCATCGCCGGCGTGGGGCAATGCAGCGGCAAATCGGCCGCGGTGATTTCGATGTGGCGCGATGTGTTGTCCGTTTGTTCGGTCATGGCGATATTTACGCAGCGACCGGCGACAGCCAGTCCGCGTGCTTTTCGGATTTGCCGTTCACCAGATCGAAAAACGCGGCTTGCAGTTTGGCGGTCAACGGCCCGCGTTTGCCGCTGCCGATGGCGCGGCCGTCGATTTCACGTATGGGGGTGACTTCGGCGGCGGTGCCGGTGAAAAAGGCTTCGTCTGCGATATACAGATCGTCGCGCGTGATGCGTTTCGAGCCCACGGTATAACCCATGTCCTGCGCCAGTGTGATGACGGAGTCGCGCGTGATGCCGATCAACGCACTGGTGAGTTCCGGCTCATAAATCTTGCCGTCTTTGACCATGAAAATATTCTCGCCGGAACCTTCGGCCACGAATCCGTCCACATCGAGCAGCAGGCCCTCGTCGTAGCCATGTTCGGTGGCCTCGAGATTGGCGAGTATCGAGTTGGCGTAGGTGCCGGAATACTTGGCGCGCGTCATCGACACATTGACATGGTGACGTGCAAAGGACGAGGTCTTGACGCGGATGCCTTTTTCAATCGCGTCGGCGCCGAGGTACGCGCCCCACGGCCATGCGGCAATCGCCACATGCACGGTGTTGCCCTTGGGCGACACGCCCATTTTCTCCGAGCCGTAAAATGCAATCGGGCGCAGGTAGCACGATTCCAGTTTGTTCGCGCGCACCACTTCTTTTTGCGCTTCCATCAGGGTGTCGAGGCTGTAGGGAATTTTCATCAAATAGATGTGTGCCGAATTGAGCAGGCGTTGCGTGTGCTCGCGCAGGCGGAAAATCGCCGTGCCCTTGACCGTGTTGTAGGCGCGCACGCCTTCGAATACCGCGAGGCCGTAATGCAGCGAATGGGTCAGCACATGGGTGGTGGCATTGCGCCACGGCACCAGTTTACCGTCGTACCAGATGTGACCATCGCGGTCTGCCATCGACATGGAGTGCTCCGTCAAAATTCATTTAAGGGACATCATTTTAACGCATTTGCCGAGGGCGGACGGCGGCTTCTGCGCGCTTGCAGCGCAATTTTGGCTACAATGCCATGCCATAAGGCTCGACCAAACACCCGGCGAAGGAGCGCGCGTGATCCAACGGCTACGCCAGCGGTTGAATGACCTGGGCTCCCGCGCCATTCAGGAGGCGGACAATGAGCAGGATCGGCTGCGCCGAACGCTGCTGATTTTTGCCAGTGCGATGATGGGGTTCGGTTCGATGCTGTGGCTTGCGATTTATTGGGCCATGGGTATCAAATTTTCGGCGACGGTGCCGTTCGGCTACCTGCTGGCGACCGCGATTTCGCTGGCGATGTTTTTGTATACCCGCAATTTCGACGTCTTTCGTTTCATACAGATCAGTCTGTTTTTGTTTGTGCCGTTCGTGATGCAATGGAGCATCGGCAGCTATGTGAGTTCGTCGGGTGTGATGCTGTGGGCGTTGTTGGCGCCCGTGGGCGCCATCCTCGTGTACGATGCGCGCCAGTCGATTCCCTGGTTTGTGGCGTATATCGTGTTGGCGGCGGTCTCCGGCGTGTTCGACTACTATCTCGCGAGCGAGCTGCCGAAAAACGTTTCGATGCAGACCATTGCCGTGTTCTTTACGCTCAATTTCGTGGCGATGTCGTCGATTATTTATGTGCTGGTGACGTACTTCATGCGCCAGCGCGAAAAGCTGCAGGCGGCGCTGGACAGCGAGCACGTGCTGCTGCTGCGGGAGCAGGCGCAATCGGAGCGTTTGTTGCTGAATATTCTGCCGCGGCCCATTGCCGAGCGGCTGAAAGCCAGCCCGGACACCATTGCCGACGGATTCGCCAATGTCACGGTAATGTTCGCGGACATCAAGGATTTCACGCGCCTGTCGGGCGCCCAGCCGCCGATTGTGATTGTGGAATCGCTGAACCGGGTGTTCTCGCACTTCGACGGCCTCGCGGAAAAATATGCACTGGAAAAAATCAAGACTATCGGTGATGCTTACATGGTGGCCGGCGGACTGATCGGGCGCCAGCACAGCGATGCGACGGCGGGCGGAATGGCGCACACGCACGCCATGCTCAGCATGGCGCTCGACATGCTGGCTTATATGGAAACGTTGCCGCCGATTGGTGATACACACCTGATGCTGCATATCGGTCTGTGCACCGGCCCGGTGGTGGCGGGTGTGATCGGCATCAAGAAGTTCATCTACGATTTGTGGGGCGACACCGTCAATCTGGCGAGCCGGGTCACCGACAAGGCGACAGCGGGCACGGTGCTGGTCGATCTGAACACCTATCAACGCATGAACGCCTTGTATGAATTCGAGGGCCCGATCACGCTGGATGTGCGCGGCAAGGGCGAGGTCACCGCGTACAAGCTGCTGCGCCGCCGCAGCGGTGTGGCGGCCTACGGGCCAGTGCGTGAATTGAACTAATTGCTGCCCATCACACGCTGCCAGAGATCGCGCACGGCTGCTGCATGCACGCTCACGGCGCCCGGTGCTGCGCGGGCGTAGGTTTCGCCTTGTAAGCGCAGCGCATGCTGCAGGCGCCGCAACTCGCGGTAGGCGGCGTGGGCGGCTGTCGCCGGCGCATCTTCAATCAGGCCGAGCTGTGCGGCGAGCTTGAGTAGCGCGAGGTTGCCGATGTTGCCGGTGAGCGCCGGGTGGCGGTGCGCATGGCCCAGCACCAGGTATTGCACCATGAATTCGATATCGACGATGCCGCCGCGATCGTGCTTTAAATCGAAGCGACCACCCGTGTTGGGGTGGGCGGCGTGCATTTTTTCGCGCATGACGACGATCGCTTTGCGCAAGGGTTCAAGCTCGCGCGGCAGGCACAGGATGTCGTTGCGCAGGGATTCAAAGCGTGCGCCGATGGCGGCATCGCCCGCGACGAAACGCGCGCGCGACAGTGCCTGATGCTCCCACACCCACGCATGCTGCTGCTGATAATCGCGAAAACCCGTGAATTGGCTGACGGTCAGGCCGCTGGCCCCATCAGGGCGCAATCTTAAGTCGGTATCGTAGAGCTGCCCCGCGGCGGTGGTGCTGGTGAGCCAGGTGTTGATGCGCTGTGCGAGGCGCGCATAGTCCTGTGGCGCGTCGGCGGCATCGTCGTCATACAAAAACACCAGATCGAGATCCGAGGCGTAGCCGAGCTCCTTGCCGCCCAGTTTGCCATAGCCGATGATGGCGAATGCCGGCGTGTCGCGGTGGCGCTGACGCATGCCGTGCCACGCCCGGCGCAGGGTTTCGGTGAGCACGGTGCAGGCGAGATCGGATAAATGGTCGCTCAGGGTTTCGAGCGGCAAGCCGCCCGCAAGATCCTGTGCCACCAGCCGCAGCGTTTGCGCATGCTTGAAATGACGTAACAGGTCCATTTGTTTTTCGCCATCGTCGCCGGCTTCGTCGAGTGCCGCACGCAACGTTTGCGCCAAGGCGCGCCAGTCGGGCACGGCGTGCAGCGTGCGTGCGTCGAGCAGCTCATCCAGCAGTATCGGGTGCTGCGTCAGGTATTGGGCGACCCACGGGCTGGCGCGCATCAACTCCGCCAGATTGCGTCGCGCCTGCGGGTATTCTTCGAGCAGGGCCAGGTACGATTCGCGGCGGCTCACGCTGTCGAGAAATTGCAGCAGGCGTTCGAGCGTGGCATCGCGATTGCCGCCGGCCGCGGCGGCCTCAATGGCGAACGGCGCGAGACGATCCAGGCGCGATTGGCTGGCGGCGGGCATTTGCCGGTAACGTGCCGAGCCGTGAATGTGCGCGAGGCGTTCCTGCAGCTCGGCGGGGCGTTCGAAGCCCAGATCGGCAAGTCCTTGGGTGACCGCGGCGCTGCCGGAGGCTTGTGTCCACAACCCGGCCAGCGCGTGTTCCTCGGTACGGGTGTCGGCAAACAACGCGTCGAATTGGCGCGCGACCAGGTTGCGATGCTGGTTGAGCACGCTCAGCAATGCAGCAAAATCCGTTTGCCCCAGGCTGTGCGCGAGCTTGTCGCGGGTGGCGGCATCGGCAGGGATGGCGTGTGTTTGCTGGTCGTCGATGTACTGCAAACGATGTTCGAGATTACGCAAAAAAACATAGGCTTGCGATAGTTCGGTGACCGCGGCCGGCGGCAGCAAATCGCGTTGCGCCAGCAATTGCAGTACTTCCAGCGTGGGTTGGCGGCGCAGCGCAGCGTCGTGCCCGCCGCGGATGAGTTGAAACACCTGGGCGATGAATTCGATTTCGCGGATGCCGCCGCGCCCCAGTTTGATATCGTCGGCACGATCGCGGCGTTCAACTTCGCGGCGGATTTGCCGGTGCAAATCGCGCATCGACGCAAACGCGCTGTAATCGAGATGGCGGCGGTAAACAAAGGGGCGCACCAGCGACATCAAAACTTGCGCGTCGCCACCCGACAGTGCGCGGGCCTTGATCCACGCATAGCGTTCCCATTCGCGGCCCTGCGTGATCAGGTAATTTTCCAGCATGTCAAAGCTCATCGCGAGCGGTCCGCCGTCGCCGTACGGCCGCAGCCGCATATCGACGCGGAACACAAACCCGTCTTCGGTCAACTCCGACAGTGCTGCGATCAGCGCGCGTCCGACGCGCGAAAAGTATTCATGGTTGCTCAAGCGCCGCGTGCCGTCGGTCTCGCCTTCTTCGGGGTAGACGAATACGAGGTCGATGTCCGACGACACATTCAGTTCCGCGCCGCCGAGTTTGCCCATGCCCACCACCGTCAGTTGCTGCGGCTCGCCCTGCGCATTGCGCGGTGTGCCGGCGCTGCTCTTGATATCGTTGGTGATCCACGCTAGCGCGGTTTGCACGGTCACTTCGGCGAGTTGAGTCATGGCTTGCGTGACCTCGGCCAAATTTGCCCAGCCGGCGAGATCGCGCACGATGAGTGTGGCCATCGTCTGGCGGCGTAAGTGACGCAGTGCGCGGTAGAGCGCTGCTTTATCCGCTGGGTGCGCTGAATCAGCGGAAACCTTGCAGGGTGCAGCCAGGTCTACGCTATCAAGGAGTTGCGGCGTCGCCGTGAGTATGCGCTCCAGATACAAACTGAATTGCCTTGCCTGCGCTACGTGGGCGTGCACGGCGTCGGTAGGTGGTGCGTTACTAGGTGTCATCGGCACCCAATCGTTGGGATAACGCTGTAAAATTGCTAAGTAATTGCTAAGTGCTAAGTTGTTGTTTACCCAAAATATTTTAACAGGCATCCGGTGACGCTTAAGGCTTTTTTCGACCGACCCCTGCGTGTCATCGCGTGGCTTTGGCACCACTTGGTATGGATTACGTCGGCTTGCATCCTGCTGGTTGCCGCCAGCGTGCTGGGATTGCGCTACTGGGTGCTGCCCAATGTTGACAGCTATCGCGAATCGATTACGCAATCGGTGAGCAAGGCGGTCGGGCAGCGCGTCGCCATCGGCAAGATTAGCGCCGACTGGGAGGGACTGCGCCCGCGCCTGAACCTCACCGATGTGGTGGTGTACGACAAGTTCAACCGCCCAGCGTTGACCCTGCAGCGCGTAGACAACACCTTGTCGTGGACATCGGTGGTGTTGTGGCGGCTGCGCTTTCGTTCGGTCGATTTATACGAGCCGACGCTGGATATACGCCGCGATAAGGCGGGCGTGATCTCCGTTGCCGGCATCGAGATGGCGGGCGAGTCGCAGGAGGGTGGGTTCTCCGACTGGATATTAAGCCAGCGTGATATTGAAATTCACAATGCCGCCATCAACTGGACCGACGAAAAACGCGGCGCGCCGACCTTGCAGTTGCAGCGCGTCAGTTTGCAACTGGTGAATCGTGGTGATAGCCATCGTTTCGCGGTAAAAGCGCATCCGCCCGAGCAACTGGCGGGGCCGCTGGATTTGCGCGGCGATGTGACGGGTAAATCCCTGAAACATCCTGCGGACTGGGCCGGCCGCCTGTATCTGCAACTGGACTACACCGATATTGCGGCGTGGCGCACCTGGGTGCCGTTTCCATTTGACTTCAATCGCGGCCAAGGCGCGTTGCGTGCATGGGCCGCGATCCAGGGCCCGACGCTGAGTGAACTCACGGCCGACGTGCGCTTAGCCGATATCCAAACGCGGCTGGGCAAAGACCTGCCGCAGCTTGAAGTGGCCGCGTTGAATGGCCGCGTGGGTTGGAAAAAAACGCCCAATAGCGTGGAGATTTCCGCCACGCAACTGGGGCTCACCACCGGCGATAATCTGCGTTTGCAGCCCATGGATTTTCACTACAAGGGCGCGCTGGACGGCACAGGCACGCCGGTCGCGGGCGAGGTTCAGGTGAATGTGATTGACCTCACGCCGCTGGTATTGCTGGCAGACCATTTGCCGTTCAACGCCGAGACGCGTCAGCGCCTTCAAGTGTTGTCGCCGGCCGGGCGCGTGTCGGATGTGTCCGCGCGCTGGGAAGGCACATTGCCCGATCCCAGGAAATACAGTGTGC
>JAYUAH010000577.1:0-8558 GCA_043741415.1 Betaproteobacteria bacterium | reverse complement strand
GACGATGTCAAATCGCGCGGCGATGACGATTGCGACAACCAGCGCCCGCTCACCGACCAAGGCCGCGATGAAGCGCGGCGCATCGGCGAAGACATGCGCAAGCTCGGCATTCCGATCAACGAAGTGCTCGCAAGCCCGCGTTGCCGCACGGTGGAAGTAGCCAAGCTCGCCTTTGGAAATTTCCGCACATCGATGGCAGCGCGCGGTGGTGTCTATTCCGAAAAACCCAACACCAACTTTGCGGGATTGCGCGCGTTGTTCGACAAAGGCCCCGGCGCGGGCCGCAACGCGATTGTCGTCAGTCACGGCAATCCGTTTTACGCCACCGCCGGTGCGCCGTATCTGGCGGAAGGCGAAGCAGCAGTGATTAAACCGCTGGGCAAAGATTTCGAAGTGATCGCGCGCGTGCGTTGGGATAGTTGGCTCACCCTCGCACCATAATTACCATAGCCATCCGCAACTACTGCAGCGGCATGCCGGCATCGCGCGCGGCAGCCGCCCACGACACGAGTTGCGCTTTGATGAACGCAGGAAGCTCTTGCCGCGACGGGCCGCCGGTTTCAAGGCCGATTTTCTCGAACTGATTCTGTATTTCCGGGCGTTTCAAAATCGCATTGACCTCGCGCTCAAGCCGCTCGACGACAGCCGCCGGTGTCTTCGCCGGCGCCAATAAAGCAAACCATCCAAAAATAGAAAAGTTTGGCACGCCCGCCTCGACGATGGTCGGCACCTCGGGCGCCGGCCGCGTACGCGTACGGGTTAGTGAAGCCAGCGCGCGCAGCCTGCCCTCTTTCACATGCGGTAACAGCAGGTTAGTACCGCCGGTCAGAATATGCACGCGCCCGGAAAGTAAATCCGGTACGGCGGCGGCGTCACCCTTGTACGGCACGTCGAGCATTTCTACTTTGCCCGCCGACTTGATTTGCGCCAGGGTAAAAATCGTCGGCGGATTGGCAGCGGCAACGATGAGTTTGCCGGGATTCGCACGCGCATGTGCAATCAGTTCGCCCAGCGTTTTTGCCGGCACACTGGGATGCACCACCAACAGCAAGCTGCTCCAGCCGACAAACACCACCGGCACAAAATCGGCGATGGAATCGTATGGCGGGCTCTTGCGCATGGCCGGCACGCCCGCGATATTGGAGCCGCTGCCCATCAGCAGCGTATGGCCATCGGGCGTCGCCTTTGCGACCATCTCCGCACCGATAGCGCCGTCCGCGCCAGGCCGGTTATCGATGAGCACGGTCTGCCCCAGCGCCGGCGACAAGGCCTGCGCGATGATGCGGCCCGCGGCATCGGTGGGACCGCCTGCAGGAAATCCGAGCACAAAGCGCACCGGTCGCGTGGGATACGCTTGTGCTGAGCCCTTCGACAAAGCCTGTCCTGAGCTTGTCGAAGGGCTCAGGACCGGCTCTGTCGAAGCGGGCTGCGCGTGCGCGGCAGCACTTGCTACAAGAACTGCCATTGCCGCCGAAACACGCACGCAGATCGGCACGCAGGTCGTCATTATCGCTCCTCAAAATGATTGCTGTGCACTGCCCGTGAGGTCAGTGTAACAGCCGCTCCATAGATCGGGGTATCGTCGCGTATGTTAAAGTACGATTCAACTTTACAAGATGCTCATGACTACGCCTTCGCTAGCACTCAGCCCGCTTACCGCCTTGTCGCCACTTGACGGCCGCTATCAATCGCGCGTTGCGCCGTTGCGTGCGCTGTTCAGCGAATGGGCGCTGATCCGCTTTCGCATCCAGGTCGAAGTGGAATGGTTAAAGGCGCTGGCAGCCGAGCCGAAACTTGCCGAGGTGCCGCCGTTTTCCGCGGCCACGCTCGCGGCGCTCGATGCGCTGGTGGAAAATTTCTCCGAAGCCGACGGGGCAGCCGTTAAAGCGATTGAGGCCACGACCAATCACGACGTCAAAGCCATCGAGTATTTCCTCAAAGATCGTCTCGCGGCCAATGCTGAAGTGGTCAAGGTGTCGGAGTTCATACACTTCGCCTGCACCTCCGAGGACATCAACAATCTGTGTCACGCGCTGATGTTGAAGCACGCACGCGATGAGGTCATGCTGCCGATGCTGGACAGCGTGATCACGCGGCTCACTACGTTGGCGCATGATCTCGCGGGCCTGTCGATGCTCGCGCACACGCACGGCCAGCCGGCGTCGCCCACTACGCTGGGCAAGGAAATGGCCAACGTGGTGCATCGTCTGCGACGCGCGCGCGGCAACATCGCCAAGGTCGCGTTGCTGGGCAAAATCAACGGCGCCGTGGGCAATTACAACGCGCATGTGGTGGCCTATCCTGACATTGCGTGGGACGCTTTCGCGCGTAACTTTGTCGAGCAACTCGGACTGGAATTCAATCCGTATACGATACAGATTGAGCCGCACGATGCAATGGCGGAACTGTTCGATGCGTTTGGGCGCATCAACACCATACTGATCGATTTGAATCGTGATGTGTGGGGCTACATCTCGCTCGGCTACTTCAAGCAAAAAACCAAAGCCGGCGAGATCGGTTCATCCACCATGCCGCACAAGGTGAATCCGATTGATTTTGAAAACGCCGAAGGCAACCTCGGCCTCGCCAATGCCGTGCTGCGGCACTTGAGCGAGAAGCTGCCGATCTCGCGCTGGCAGCGCGATCTCACCGACTCCACCGTGCTGCGCAATATGGGTGTGGCGCTGGGCTACACACTGCTCGCGTACGACTCGTGCCTTAAGGGTTTGAATAAACTCGAAGCCAATCCCGCGCGGCTCGCCGAAGATCTCAATGACAACTGGGAAGTACTGGCGGAGCCGATACAAACGGTGATGCGCCGCTATGGCGTGAGCGGTGCGTACGAACAGTTGAAAGAATTCACGCGCGGCAAGGCCGGCATCAATCGTGAAACGCTGCGCACGTTTATCAACGGCCTGACCGGCATACCGGAAGCGGAGCGTCAGCGTTTGCTGGCGTTAACGCCGGCAACTTATACCGGCAAAGCGGTTGAATTGGCGCAGAAAATCTGAATCGGGTATTAACGTAAGTATTTGTTTTAATTGAATTTTTTAAATTGAAGCACTTTGCTTCTTGGCGTTACCCAAATCGGCCCACAAGCGCAGGGCATCGGTGGCGGCGCATCGGTGAAACCTGCCGTGGCGACAATTTCCGCGTTGCTTACTTTCGCACCCTTGCGCAAGAACACGCCTTTCACGTAGGCGTGCACGCACAGCACGCCGCGCGCTTCGAACTTGTGTTCGATGTAAAAGTATTTGTCATCCCAGCTCACCAGGCGCGTCACCAGATCAAACTTTTGCAGCGGCGTGATCGAGCGGATGAAATTGATTTCGGCCGCGGTTAACACCGGCATCCAGCCCTACTTCAGAATCACCGGCAACAGGCCCGTCTGCGCCATCAAATGCACGCGCCCCAAATCCATGAACGACAGATAGCGCCCGTTGTTCATGTGGAAATTCAAGTCGCAGTCATTGGGCAGCACGCGAAAGGCCGCACGCGAGGGTTCAAGCAATCCGCGCCGCGGCAGGCGCCAGATACGGGCGAGCAGAAACAGCAGTCTGCAGTAGAGGTTCACACCGGAGAGACTACGCCGAACTCGTGCGCGCCCCAAATTTGCGGCGCAGGAATTCAATAATGCCGGGCATGATCGACAGCACCACAATGCCGATAATCACCAGCGACAGGTTGTTTTTGACCCACGGGATGTTGCCAAAAAAATAGCCGGCGTACACCAGTGAACCGATCCACAGCACCGCACCGCCGATGGCGAACATCATGAAGCGCGACACGTGCATCTTGCCGATGCCCGCCACGAACGGCGCAAAGGTGCGCACAATCGGCACGAAGCGCGCGATCACCACCGTTTTACCGCCGTGGCGATCGTAAAAACCCTGCGTGCGTTCAAGGTGTTTGGGGTTGAGCAGCAGCGAGCCTTCACGCGAAAACACCTTGGGGCCGAAGAAACGGCCGATCCAGTAGTTGGTGTTATCGCCAAGAAACGATGCCGCCACCAACACCATGAACAGCGTGTGCACGTGCATGCTGCCGGTGGCTGCAAGCGCACCGGACACAAACAACAGCGAATCGCCGGGCAGAAACGGCGTCACCACCAGGCCCGTTTCGCAAAAAATGATCAGGAACAATATCGCGTAAATCCAGATGCCGTAGTTCTGGATCAGCACCTGCAGGTGCTTGTCGAGGTGCAGAACGATATCGATGAAGGTGGTCAGAAATTCCACGTTTACCTCTGGTGATCGAGAATTTCGTTATTTGTGACACTGGGTGCGGCGCAAACACTTCCCCTCACCCTCTTTCCCTCTGCTTCGCTGCAAGTGTTCCCTTGTCCCGAGGGGAGAGGGATGATAAAGCCCTTCTCCCCCCGGGAGAAGGGTTGGGATGAGGGAAGGCACTTCATGAATGTCAGGCGTAATCGACGCGTGATTAAACCGTCGCGTCCGCCGGCTTGCGTTCGGCCCGCGCCAGATCTTCGCGGCGCAGGCCCAGCCACATCAGCAGAGGGCTGCCCACAAACACCGAGGAATAAATACCAAAGCAAATGCCGATGGTCAGCGCCAGCGCGAAATAATGCAGCGTTTCGCCGCCGAACAGCAGCATTGAGAACACCATCAACTGCGTGCAGCCGTGGGTGATGACAGTGCGTGACATGGTGGCAGTAATCGCGTTATCGATCACTTGCGGTACCGGTGTGGTGCGGAATTTACGATTGCGGAAGTTCTCGCGCACCCGGTCCATCACCACCACCGACTCGTTCACCGAGTAACCCAAAATAGCGAGCACCGCCGCCAACACCGGCAATGAAAACTCCCACTGAAAAATCGAGAAAAAGCCGAGAATAATCACCACGTCGTGCAAGTTGGCGATGATGGCCGAGACGCCGAATTTCCATTCGAAGCGCAGCCACAGGTAGAGCACAATGCCGAGCGAAACGAACAGCAAGGCCAACGCGCCATTTTCGAGCAGTTCCTTGCCCACTTGCGGGCCGACAAATTCGACACGCTTGAGATTGACGCTGCTGTCGATGCCTTTCAACTCCGTCAGCACCTGTTCGGACAACTTCGCGCTGGTGACGCCTTGTTTCACCGGCAGGCGGATCAACACATCGCGTGTGCTGCCAAAATTCTGCACACTCGCTTCGGTAAAACCGAGCTTGGCCATCGCATCACGAATTTTGCCGAGATCGGCCGGCTGACTGTAGCCGGCTTCCATCACCGTGCCGCCGGTGAAATCCACGCCCAGATGCAGGCCCTTGGTGGACAAAGAAATCACCGCGATCACAAACGTGATCAGCGAGATCACGTTGAACCACAAGGCGTGGCGCATGAACGGGATGTCGCGTTTTATTCTAAAAAATTCCATGCATTTCTCCGCAGGCAGTCAGGCTTGGCGCCTTACGCCGTCGCCTCCGTAGGTTTCCACACCTGCCCGATCGACACGCTATCCAGTTTGCGGCGTGTGCCGTACCACAGGTTCACCAGCGCGCGCGACAACATCACGGCGCTGAACATCGACGTCAGAATGCCCAGACAATGCACCACGGCAAATCCCTTCACCGGCCCGGAGCCGAACGCGAACAGCGCAATGCCCGCGATCAAGGTGGTGACGTTGGAATCGAGAATGGTGCCCCACGCGCGATCGTAGCCGGCGTAGATCGCGGCCTGCGGTGTGTTGCCGTTACGCAATTCTTCGCGTACGCGCTCGTTGATCAGCACGTTGGCGTCAATCGCCATGCCCAGTGCGAGTGCGATAGCGGCGATACCGGGCAGCGTCAGCGTGGCTTGCAGCATTGACAATAAAGCGATTAAAAACAATAAGTTACAGGAAAGCGCAATAATCGAAATGACACCGAACAGCATGTAATAGAGAATCATAAATACGGCGATGGCCGCAAAGCCGTACCACATCGAATGAAAACCGATGCGGATGTTTTCAGCACCCAGCGACGGCCCTACCGTACGCTCTTCCACAATTTCCATCGGCGCCGCCAGCGCACCGGCGCGCAGCAACAGCGACAGGTCATTGGTTTCCGCGGTGGTTTTGAAACCACTGATCTGAAAGCGCGCGCCCAACTCGGACTGAATCACCGGCGCGGTCAACACTTCGGCTTTGCCGCGATCTATCAACAAAATCGCCATGCGCCGCTTCACACCTTCGCGCGTCACCTGCTGCACAATGCGTGCGCCTTGCCCGTCAACCGTGACGCTCACAATCGGCCGGTGATCGGTGCCGTCAAAGCCCGGCGATGCATCGGTCAGGCGTTCGCCCGCCAGCACCACCTGTTTGCTGAGCAGCAGCGGCTCTTTGCCGCTGTCGCGCTGCGAATAATGTAACTCCGTACCAAACGGCACCTGGCCTTTGATCGCCTGCTCGATTTTTTGCGGATCATAGTTGCGGCCGCTGGGGTCGCCGGCGTGGGCTTCGACCATGCGGATTTCCAGCGTGGCGGTGCGGCCCAGAATATCCTTGGCGCGCGTGGTGTCCTGCACCCCGGGCAACTGCACCACAACGCGGTCTGCACCCTGCTGCTGGATAATCGGCTCGGCCACGCCCAGTTCATTGACGCGATTGCGCAGCGTGGTGATATTTTGCTGCAACGCGTATTCCTGCGTGCGCGTGACGGCCTCAAGTTTCAGTTTGGCAACAAGCCTGGATTCCGTGGCATCGTTCTCTACCTTGAGCTCGAGATCCGGAAACGCTTTTTCGATCTCCGACTGCCCTTTGGCGAGCGTATCTTTATCGCGAAAGCGCACCACGATGGTGTCTTTGTCGCGCGTCACACCCGCATATTGAATACGCTTGTCACGCAGCGCGCTGCGAATATCACCGGTGGTCGTTTCGATCTTTTTGTTGATCGCCGCCTTCATGTCGACTTGCAACAGAAAGTGCACGCCGCCGCGCAGATCCAGCCCCAAGTACATCGGCAGCGCACCGATGGAAGTCAGCCACTGCGGGCTGCGCGTCAGCAGATTCAGCGCGACCACGTAGTCTTCGCCCAACTGCGTTTGCAGCAGTTCCTTGGCCTTCAACTGGGTGTCGGTATCACTGAAGCGCGCCTTGATGCCGGTTTGATCCTGCGTCAATCCTTCAGGCTTGAAGCCGCCTTTGGCCAACGCCTCTTCAACGCGCCCGAGCAGGGCCGAGTCAATTTTTGCCGTCGCCTTGATCGGCGACACCTGCACCGCGGGCGATTCGCCGTAGAAATTCGGCACGGTGTAGAAAAGGCCGATCGCCAGCACAACAGCGATCAGGATGTATTTCCAGAGGGGGTAGCGGTTCATTGGTTAGGCCGTGAACAAGTGAACAGGTGAACGAGTAACAGCAATCCAGCGAACCTACTCGTTCGCGCGTTCACTGAATATTTTTGATCGTACCCTTGGGCAGCACCACCTGAACGGCGGAACGCTGCAACGTCATTTCCACGCCCTGCGCGACTTCCACGGTGACGTAGCTTTCGTTCAGTTTGGTGACGCGGCCGAGGATGCCGCCGCCGGTCACGACCTCATCGCCTTTGGCCAGCGCCTCGATCATGACTTTGTGTTCTTTGGCGCGCTTCATTTGCGGGCGGATCATCATGAAATACAGCACGCCGAACATCAACACGATGAGCAGCATGCTCTCGATACCGCCGCCTTGCGCCGGGCTGCCGCTTTGGGCCCAAGCCTGACTGATCAACATAACTGACACGCTCCCAATGAATAACGCTTTTACAGCTTTTGCCCAGATACCGCCGCCAGCGTGACTTTTCAAGTTGGCAGCGCGAAACCTTTGTATTTTAACCTAATTTTCACTCTCAAGCGCTGTCGTCCCAGCCTCGTCGGCGCACTCGGCCACCACCGCGGCCAGTGTTCCAGAACTGATGGCCGCGCGCAGACGCTGCATCAGCCGCTGATAAAAGTGCAGGTTATGCAGCGTATTCAAGCGCGCGCCGAGTATTTCATTCACTTTTTGTAAATGATGCAAATAGGCGCGCGTGAAATTACGGCAGGTATAACAGTCGCACTGCGCATCCAGCGGCGCCAGATCGTTGCGGTATTGCGCATTGCGCAGCTTGATCACACCCGTGCTGGTGTAGAGCCAGCCGTTGCGCGCATTGCGCGTGGGCAACACGCAGTCGAACATGTCCACGCCCGACGCTACCGCGGCCACAATGTCCGCGGGCGTACCCACACCCATCAGGTAACGCGGTTTATCCGCAGGCAACTGCGGCGCGGTGTGGCGCAAAATGCGCAGCATTTCTTCTTTGGTTTCACCCACCGACAGACCACCTATGGCGTAGCCGTCGAAACCGATCGCAGTCAATCCGGCCAACGATTCATCGCGCAGCAGCTCGTACACGCCGCCCTGCACAATGCCGAACAACGCATTGGTATTGCCGGCATGCGCTGCTTTCGAGCGCGCGGCCCAGCGCAATGAAAGCTGCATCGACTCGCGTGCCTCGCTTTCGGTGGCGGGATACGGCGTGCATTCATCGAATACCATCACGATGTCGGCGTTGAGCACACGCTGGATGCGCATCGATTCTTCGGGCGTGAGAAAGCACG
>JAYUAH010000576.1:0-3686 GCA_043741415.1 Betaproteobacteria bacterium | reverse complement strand
AAAACAAATCGCGTTGTGGGCTCGCCATCGCGCCTTTTTCTTCAAGCGCCTGCAGATTGCGGCGCGCCGCGCGGATCACGCTCGAGGGTACGCCGGCGAGTTGCGCCACCTGCAAACCGTAGCTTTGATTGGCAGGGCCTTCTTCCACGCTGTGCAAAAAGACGATGTGATCCTTGTGCTCGACCGCGTCGAAATGCACATTCGCCACTTCCTTGAAGCGCACGGCGAGCTCGGTCAATTCAAAATAATGCGTGGCGAACAACGAGTAACAGCGGCACTTTTCAACCAGATGCCGCGCAATCGCACTGGCCAGCGCGAGGCCGTCATAGGTCGACGTGCCGCGGCCGATTTCATCCATCAGCACCAGGCTTTTGGGCGTGGCGTGATGCAGAATGTATGCGGCTTCCGTCATTTCAACCATAAAGGTCGAGCGTCCGCCGGCGAGATCATCCGCGGCGCCGATGCGCGTAAAAATCTGATCCACCGGGCCGATACGCGCGCGCGTCGCTGGCACGAACGAGCCGCAGTGCGCGAGCAATACGATGATCGCGACTTGCCGCATGTACGTTGATTTACCGCCCATGTTAGGGCCAGTGATCAGCAGCATTTGTCGCGCGGGCGTGAGGCGCGCATCGTTCGGGATGTATTGATCGACTTGCGCTTCCACCACTGGATGGCGGCCGCCGTCGATTTCGATGATGCCATCGTCGCAGAATTCAGGCGCGTTCCAGTCGAGTGCCGCGGCGCGTGCGGCGAAGGTGACGAGTAAATCCAGTTCGGCGAGTGCGCCTGCAGCTTGCTGCAATACCGGAATATGCGGTTGCAGTTTGTCGAGCAAGCCCTCATACAGCAGTTTTTCGCGTGCGAGGGCGCGATCCTGCGCCGACAGCGCTTTATCTTCGAAGGTTTTCAACTCCGGCGTGATGTAGCGCTCGGCATTCTTCAGCGTTTGGCGGCGGCGATAATCGTCGGGTACTTTTTCGCTTTGCGCGCGGCTGACTTCGATATAAAAACCATGCACACGGTTGTATTCGACCTTGAGCGTGTTGATGCCGGTGCGCGCTTTTTCGCGCGCTTCCATGGCCAGCAGAAATTCGCCGCAATTGGTTTGGATCGCACGCAGTTCATCGAGTTCGCTGTCATAGCCGTCAGCAATCACGCCGCCTTCGCGCAACACGCTCGAGGGCTCGGATTTGATCGCGGCGGCGAGGGTCACTGCCAAATCACCCTGCACCGCGAGCCGCTGCGCGATAGTGGCAACGCGCGGGCTGACGTGCGCGGCCACCAGCGCTTGTACGGCAGGCAATTGTTGCAAAGTGCCGCACAGTCCCGACAGGTCGCGCGGGCGCGCGGTTTTCAGCGCCAGGCGCGAGGTAATGCGCTCGACGTCGACAAAGGTTTTCAGCAACGCATGCAGCCGCTCGTGGTCGCGCGTTTGTATCAACTCGCCGACGGCTGCGTGGCGTGCGCGCAATGTGGCACGATCGGTCAGCGGATGATGCAGTGCATGGCGCAGCAGGCGGCTGCCCATGCTGGTGGCGCAGTGGTCGAGCAGCGACAACAGCGTGGGCGCCACCTCGCCACGCAGGGTTTCCGTCAATTCAAGATTGCGCCGGGTCGACGGATCCATGCGCACCCACTCGCCCGATTGCTCCACCGTCAGCGCGCTCAGATGCGCGACCGCTGCGCCTTGCGTGGATTTCACGTAATCGAGCAGTGCGTTGGCGGCGCCCACCGCAATGGTCATTTGCTCGGCGCCGAAGCCGGTGAGATCGTTGGTGCCGAATTGCTGGCACAAATTACGCCGCGCCGCATCGAACTCAAAATGCCACGGCGGCACGCGGCGGATCGGCACTTTCAGGGCGTCCGACAACGCTTGTTCCGTGCCCTCGGCGGCAAGAATTTCAGCGGGGCGCAGGCGCTCGATTTCCGCATCGAGATTGCGCCACGCGGTTTCGAGTATGGCGAAACGCCCGGAGGCGAGCGACAGCCACGCCAGCCCCAGCGTATCGCGCACGCGATGCACGGCGAGCAGAATGTTGTCGCGCTTATCGTCGAGCAGCGCGGCATCGGTGAGCGTGCCCGGCGTAACGATGCGCACGACTTTGCGCTCGACCGGGCCTTTGGCGGTGGCCGGGTCGCCGATCTGTTCGCAAATCGCAATCGACTCGCCGAGCTTCATCAATGTCGCGAGATACTGCTCCACCGCGTGATACGGCACGCCGGCCATTTTGATCGGCGTGCCGGCCGAGGCGCCGCGGCTGGTCAACGTGATATCGAGCAGGCGCGCGGCACGTTCGGCGTCGTCGTAAAACAACTCGTAAAAATCACCCATGCGGTAGAACAACAGCTTGTCGGGATGATCGGCCTTGATGCGCAAATATTGCTGCATCATCGGCGTGTGGTTCGATACTGCGGGGGCGGGCGCTTCCAGTTTCATGACGCGCATTATACGGAGTCTGTTATCCCTCACGCAGCGTGCGCTACACTCGCCAGCTTGTTAAATGCGCTGCGAGTTGCAATCATGAGTCACTGGTTCGAGTATTTTCCTGGCCACCATATGTGGTCGCAGGGTATGATGTTCGGCATCGAGATGCAAACATGGGGCGCGGCGGCGATTGGTGAAATCGATCAGATCGGCCAAAAGTTAAAGCCGCATGTCGGCGACGACGAACGCTGGTGGCAGGAATGGACGGCGATGGCGCAGCGCATTGAAGGGTTTGCCGATGCCGAAGAACAGGCAGGTCACGCGCTCACCGCCGGCAGTTGCTATTTGCGCGCGGCGATTTATTATTTTTGCGGCGAACGCTTTATCGCGCCCTCGGAACGCAAGCGCGATACCTATCGCGCGTGTCTGCGCTGCTTCGAGAAAGGCATCGCACGCCGCTATCCGCGCATCACGCGCATGGACGTGCCGTACGAGGGCACCACGTTGCCGGCGTGGTTCTTCAAAGCCGACGTTGCGGGCCGCGTGCCGGCGGTGGTGATGTTCGACGGCCTGGATAACGCCAAGGAAATGAGCGTGCTGTTCGGCGGCGTGGAGATCGCGCGCCGCGGCATTCACGTGCTGGCGATCGACGGGCCGGGGCAGGGCGAGGCGCTGCGTTTGCAGAATATCCCCAGCCGGTTTGACTACGAAGTGCCGGCGCGCGCGGCCTACGAGCATCTCGCGCAGCGCGCGGATGTAGACGCACAACGTATCGCGGTGATGGGCTTTAGCATGGGCGGCTACTACGCGCCGCGCGCGGCGGCGATGGAGCCGCGCTTTGCCGCGTGCGTGGCGTGGGGCGGGCACTTTGATTATCACGAAGCGTGGGTGCGCCGGCGCAAAATCATGGAGTCGGGCGGTACTAAAATTTCCGCGCCGTCGTTTCAGTTGCCGTGGGTGCTCGGCATGCCCGACATGGCCGCATGCATGACCAAGCTGGAGCACTATCGGCTCGCGGGCGTGGCTGAAAAAATTCAGTGTCCGTTCTATTGCGTGCACGGCGAAAATGACAACATCGTGCCGCTGGAATTCGCGCAACGCCTCTACGACATCGTGGGCGCCAAAGATAAAACACTGAAAATACTCACTACGCATGACGGTGGCAGCGATCATTGTCAGGAAGACAACCGGCAGGTGGGCGTGAATCTGGTGGCCGATTGGCTGGCCGAGCGCCTGGGTGGTAGCGTCAAATAAAAAT
>JAYUAH010000575.1:0-3686 GCA_043741415.1 Betaproteobacteria bacterium | reverse complement strand
CCAGTACCCGTGCCACCGCGTCGCGCAGTCGCGTGATGATTGCGGGCGGCGTTCCGGCGGGCGCAAGCATGCCGTTCCAGCCACTGAATTCATAATCGGTAATGCCGGCCTCATGCAACGTCGGCACATCGGGCAGTCCCAGCAATGCTGTAGCCATCGGCCGGCGCGCTTGCCGCCAGTTGCGCGCCGATAATGCCGCCCGCACCAGGACGATTGTCGACCACCACCTGCTGCTTCCAACCTTCAGCAAGATTGCGCGCAACGAAGCGGGCACGAATGTCGAGCAGACTGCCTGCGGGGAAAGGTACGATCCGGCGCATCGCTTAGTTCGGGTAAGTGGACGCTTGCGCCTGCGCCGTACCGATGAACGACATTGCCGCAATGATGATGAATGCAAAAATCACGCGCAACACTGTACGAATGTAACTATTTGATTTTAAAATATTTTTTATACGGCCGCCAACGGCAGTTTCACCGCCGCACCGGTGCGCAGCGACTGCTCCATGGCGACGGACTAAACCGCTCGCGCGGTAGGGTGGCTACGATCCAGTTTTGGTGGTGAAGGTTATAGAGGATCTGTTTATGTTTGTGGACGAGGCATTCCGCCTCGGATCACAACAGGAGCAGAGCCATGATTCCATCTACCCCATCCACGCAGTCGCACACGCAATCCCCTGCAACACGCACGCCGTTGCGCCAACGCATGATCGAAGACATGCGCATGCGCAAGCTGTCTCCCAAGACACAGAGCGCCTATATCCGCGCCGTGCAGCAGTTGACGAGATTTCTGGGCGCCGCGCCCGACACCGCTACGGCCGAGGATCTACGGCGCTATCAGTTGCACAGGGTCGACCAAGGCATCTCGCCGGTGTCGCTGAATGCAGCGATTACCGGCTTGAAGTTCTTCTTCGAGATTACCCTGGATCGTGCCGAATTGATGGACAAGATGCAGCCGGTGCGGGTTGAACGCACGCTGCCGGTGATATTAAGCCAGGCGGAAGCCGCGCGCCTGATCGCGGCGACCCGGAACCTGAAGCACCAGACCGCGCTGTCGGTGGCCTACGGCGCAGGCCTGCGCGTGAGCGAGGTGGTGGCGCTAAAGGTCGGCGACGTCGACAGTCAGCGCATGACCCTGCGCGTCGAACAGGGCAAGGGCGGCAAGGATCGTTACGCCCTGCTCTCGCCGGTGCTGCTGGAGCGCTTACGCTTCTGGTGGCGTACGGCGCGTGCCGAAGGCAAGATGCTCGACGGCGGCTGGCTGTTTCCGGGCTTGAATCCGGTTACGCCGCTCACCGCGCGCCAACTAAACCGGGCTGTGCATGCCGCGGCTGTCGCCGCGCGCATTGACAAGCGCGTATCCATGCACACGCTGCGCCATTGTTTTGCCACGCACCTCTTGGAACGCAAGGTGGATATCCGTGTCATCCAGGTGCTGCTGGGACACAAGAAGCTCGAGACCACGGCACTCTATACCCAAGTGGCCACCGATATCCTGCGCCAGGTGGTCGGCCCGCTGGAGCCTGCGCGACCGTCGTAGGTTAGCGCCGTGGGACGTTGTGCCCTGGAGGTGGCGGATATCTTCCGCGCCCACGGGCCCGCTTGGCGGCAGGCGCAGCAGGGCCACTTGAGTCTGGGTCAACTCAAAGTCATGTCCGCCATCGAGCAGTGCCGCAGCGCGGCCTTGGGTGGACACGTGCTGCACTGCGAAACCTGCACATATGACCAGATCGCCTGCAACTCCTGCCGCAACCGGCATTGCCCGAAGTGCCAGGCTCGTGCCGCGCGCCGCTGGCTCGAAGACCGTCAGGCCGAACTGCTGCCGGTGGAGTATTACCACGTGGTGTTCACGCTGCCGGCACCGATCAGCGCCATCGCCTATTACAACAAGGCCGTGATCTATGGTCTGTTGTTCGATCTCGCGGCCCAGACCCTGCGCACCATTGCCGCAGACCCGAAGCATCTGGGTGCGCGCATCGGGGCCACCCTGGTGCTGCACACCTGGGGTTCGGCGCTGACGCACCATCCTCACGTGCACGGCATCGTCCCCGGCGGCGGCCTATCGCCGGACGGTGAGCGTTGGATGGCCTGCAGGCCGGGCTTCTTTCTGCCGGTACGTGTGCTGTCACGGCTGTTTCGGCGGCGCTTTGTCGAAGCGCTCGTTAAGGCACATCGCACGGGACAGTTACAGTTCTTCGGGGAGCACACCGCGCTGGCCGAGGCAACAGCCTTTGCCGACTGGCTGGCACCGCTACGCCAGTGCGAATGGGTGGTCTATGCCAAGCGTCCGTTTGCCGGGCCGCAAGCGGTGCTCGCCTATCTGTCGCGCTACACCCACCGGGTGGCGATTTCGAACCAGCGCCTGGTGGCCATGGACGAGCAGGGTGTGACGTTCCGCTGGAAGGACTACCGTGCCCAGGAAGGCACGCGCGCGAAGACCATGATGCTCAGGCCCACGAGTTCATGCGCCGCTTCTTGTTGCACGTGCTGCCCGGCGGCTTTCACCGCATTCGCCACTATGGGTTGTTCGCCAATGGCGAGCGCAAGGCCAATCTCGCCCGCGCGCGTGAGTTGCTGCACGCAGTCCCCGATCCCGGCACCGCGCTGCAAGGGGCTGATGCGCCTGCTGACCCTGTTGCCCCAACCTTTATCTGCCCGGATTGCGGAGCGCCCATGCGCATCATCGAAACTTTTACGGCCGGACAACCCATCCGTGCTCCACCCCAGCATCGGCGCGCACCATGAAGACCAGCGCCTTTCGCTATCCCTATCGGTCACCGACGCTTGCGCAAGCAGCCCCGATCGGGAGTGGTTTTGCCTTACGCTGCGATGGCCCTGCTTTTTGCCTGCGGTATCGCCGTACAGTCTCGCCTTTCAACATGGCAGGTGACCACCCGATCGATGTGGCCAGACGATGGCCCGGCTTCATCAGCACGATCAGTCAGCATGCGAGCCTTCAAATCCCCATAGCTTTGTAGCGCTCCCACACCGCATCGGTCCATCCCGCGGTTTCCTCCATCGAGGCTTGTCCAACGCCTGCCCGCTGACTTCTGCTGGTCAGCGCAAGGCTGCGCGCAAGGGCAGGCATCCGACAACCCTTAACGAAGCCGGACCAAGCGCACTCGTAAGTACCTGTAAGTTCCCCCACTATTTCAATAGTTTCTTGATGGTTTTAATTCGCGACAGCGAATCACCGGCAAGATGCGTCCAGATAATCCCGTCGCGCACGAGTTTTTCCGCAGCATGACTGACGTTAGCGCCACCCTGAGTACAACTTGCCGCGCGATGAATATCGAGATTGAGTTTGGTCACGCGTTGTATCACTTCCTGCGAAAACACCATCACCAACCCGGCGTTGGCGGATTCTCGCCGCGCCTTGTCGCCGGCCACGGCCTGATCGCGTTCCCACACGGTGCGCATCACGTGTGATCTCAATGCTTCGGTGCGCATGTGCATTTCGTGCAGCTTCAACTGGATCAGTTGATGTTCATTCAGCAGTTTGCCGCCGCCGCGCTGCGTGCCCGCGTGTTGCATGGCCATTTCTACGGCGGCGTCACACACACCCACCGCGTTGCAGGCAAGTTCGAGGTCGTTGAATTGCGAGGGGTCGCTGGTGCGTGATTTCCAACCGCCGTTGACTTCGCCCACCACATTGGCGTGCGGCACTCTTGCGTTCTCGAATATCAGTC
>JAYUAH010000574.1:0-3690 GCA_043741415.1 Betaproteobacteria bacterium | reverse complement strand
ATCGAGCTTGATCTTCGACTCTTTCACGATGCGCTCGTAGAGCGCGATATCCTTTTTGATGAACGCATTAAATTGCGCCAGCGTGGTATCCGCCGGGTCGAACCCCGTCGCGATCATGCGCTCCTGAATGTCCTTCTGGTTGATGACTTTGCGGATGTCGGCATTGAGCTTATCCACCAGCGCGCGCGGTATTTTGATCGGCACGCTCACCCCGTTCCAGCCGACGATGTCGATTTCCGGAAAGCCCGCTTCGGTAATCGTCGGCACTTCCGGCACGGCGGGCGCGCGCTTTTTACTGGTGATCGCGAGCGCGCGCATTTTGCCGCTTTGCACATGCGGCACCGCGCCCTGCGCCACCACAAACATCATTTGCACCTGCCCCGCCAACACATCGGTGACCGCCGGTGCAACGCCTTTGTACGGCACGTGTACGATGTTGACGCCAGCGGCAAGTTTAAACAACTCTGCAGCAAGCTGCGTGGTGGTGCCGGTGCCGGCCGAGGCATAATTCAGTTTGCCCGGCTGCGCCTTCGCCAAACTCACCAGTTCGGCGAGCGACTTCGCCGGCACCGAGGGATGCACCACGAAAATAAACGGTATGGTCGCCATCAGCGTGACGGGTGCAAAGTCGCGCACCATGTTGTACGGCAGCTTGGGATACAAGGCATCAATTACATAAAACGAACCGGTGGACATCAGCCACGTATAGCCGTCGGGCGCGGCCTTGGCCACCAGATCGCCCGCAACGATACCGCCCGCGCCCGACCGCTGATCGATCACCACTTGTTGTCCCCACAACTCGGAAAGTTTTTGACCGACGAGACGCGGCAGCAACTCCGGCGCGGGGCCGATAACGAAGCGTACGGGCTTGGCTGGAAAAATTTGCGCGAGCGTGCATGGCACGCCGCACACCAGGGCAAGCATAATACCGATATATCGTAAGTATTTGATTTTAAACAATTTTTTACCTCTCACTCCTGCAATCGACATTTCGTGCTTGCACGGTCAACCTTCAGTAATCCCCGCAACTTTGATGATCCTGCTCCATTTGGCGACTTCGCTGCGCATGTAATCGGTGAATTCTTTTGGCGTTGAAGGCGCAAGCTCAACACCCAACCCAACAATCTTCTCATGCGCATCAGTTTTTAACGCTGCAGCGATCTCGCGATTCAACAACATAATCGCGGTCGCCGCAGTACCACGCGGCGCGGTCAATCCATACCAGGTGCCGGATTCAAATCCGGGCACGCCGCTTTCGGCAATGGTAACTAAATCCGGCGCAAACGACGTGCGTTTCAGTGTCGCCACACCCAGCGCTTTAAGTCTGCCGCCACGCACGTGTCCCAACGCACCGCTGACATTGACCATGCCCGCGGCAATTTCGCCCGCAATCAGCGCGGTCACCATCGGCCCTGTGCCTTTGTAGGGAACATGTGTGCCTTTGATACCGGCCATGTGGTTGAACATTTCGTGTGACAGATGCCCGATGCCGCCAGTACCGGCAGACGCAAAAGTCAGCATTTTAATTTTCGCCAGGGCAATCAGCTCTTTCACCGAATTCGCCGGCACTGCAGGATTCACAATCAGTAAAAACGGTTGCGAGCCGATGAAGCCTATCGAATCAAAATCGCCGATCGAGTCATAGGGCAATTGCTTGTTGAAAGCCGCGGTCACCGCGAATGACGCGGTGGCAAACAAGGTGGTGTAACCGTCGGGCGCTGCCTTGGCCACGATGTTGGCGCCGATCACGCCAGCGGCGCCGGGCCGGTTGTCGATCACCAGGGGCTGCCCCAGGCTTTCGCTCATTTTCTGGCACAGAATGCGCGCCACCACATCGGAACCACCGGGCGCGAATTGAATCACCACGCGAATGGGGCGATTGGGATAGCCCGGCTGCGCGCCCACACTTGCTGACAGCGTGCCGAAGAGAAGCGCCCCTACCGTGTGCAATAACGTCTTCACGCCATTGCTACGGCACCGTATTTTTTCGCCCGAATGAGCCGGCACAGGAATCCTTTAAAATCAGCGTAATGAAATCATATTTTGGACGACAATTTGGACAACAACGGAATGCGTAACGTCATGATGTCGGATTCACCCTCGAAATTCAACTTGAATGTCACGCCATCATGACGCGCACCGCTGTTGTTGCCGGCGCATCTGGACTCGTCGGCCGTTGTGTCGTCCATGAACTCCAGCGCAACGGCGGCTGGCATATCATCGGCCTCGGCCGCCGCATGCAAACCATGGCCGGTGTGCGCTGGATCGCTGTGGACCTCGCCGACGCTGCCGCTTGCCAGCTCAAGCTCGGCGGCTTAAGCGACGTCACGCATGTGTTCTACGCCGGCCGCTACGATCACCCCGAAGGCTTGCCGGAGTCGGTGGAAATCAATACCGCGATGTTGGTCAACTTGCTCAACGCATTGGAACCCGTAGCGCCATTGCAGCATGTGCACGCCGTACACGGCAGCAAATATTACGGCCATCAACTCGGCCCGGTGCCGCTACCCATGCTCGAACATCAGGCGCGTGCGAACAACCAGAATTTTTATTTTAATCAGGAAGACTTTCTGATCGACCGCGCACGCGGCAAAAAATGGAGTTACTCAACCTCACGGCCGCATGCGTTCTGCGATCCCGCGATTGATCATCCACGCTCGATCGGATTGCTGATCGCGGTCTACGCCACCATTCAGCGCGAGCTTGGATTGCCACTGGATTTTTACGGTACCGCCGCCGGGTTTCAGGCGCTGACGCAATTTACCGATCTCGCTTTGCTTGGCCGCAGCGCAGCATGGATGGCGACCGAACTCGCGTGTGCCAATCAATCCTTCAACGTCGTCAACGGCGACACACCGCGCTGGTCGGAATTGTGGGGCGATTTCGCGGCGTGGTTTGGCATGCAACCCGGCACGCCGCAAAATATCCGCCTCGAAGACTGGATCAAGGACAAAGCGCCGGTGTGGAATGCCATCGTCAAAAAACACCAGTTGCGCGTAACCGATGTGCAGCAACTCGCGTTGTGGTCGTATGGCGATTACCAGTTGCGCCCGCAGTGGAACGTTACCTCCAGCATGCAAAAAGCACGCCAACTGGGTTTCGACGATGCGGTAAATTCGCGCGACATGTTTCGCCGGCAGTTTGAGAACTATCGGGCACAAAGGATTATTCCATGACTCGAAGCTATTCATTGTCTTACCTGACACTGCTGTTAGCCGCCGCGCCGGCGATCTATGCGCAGCAATTCCCCACCAAACCCGTGCGCTTCATCATCGGCCCCAGTTCCGAAGTGCTGCCGCGCATCGTGGCGCAGCGGCTTTCAACGATGTGGGGACATCAGGTGCTGGTCGATCCGCGCACCGGCGGCGGTGGCACCGTCGCCGCGGATACGGTGGCGAAAGCGCCGCCGGATGGACACACCTGGCTCTTGAGCACCGCCACCTTTACCGTGAGCGCGAGCCTGCTGGCCAATCCACCGTTTGATTTAGTACGCGACTTTCAGCCGGTGACACTGCTCGCCAGCGCGCCGTTTTACCTGATGATCCACCCCGCGCTGCCGGTGAAAAACGTCAAGGAACTCATCGCGCTGGCCACAGCGCGACCGGGCCAGCTCAACTATGGCACGTCGGGCATGGGCACACCGCCGCACATGGCCGCCGAAATGTTTAAAGGCATGGCGGGCATCAACCT